>JAYVPZ010000315.1:0-1553 GCA_043757105.1 Aestuariivirga sp.
TTGCCCGGCGTAACGCCCCCCACCATCTGCGTGCCATAAGCAATGGCTTGCTCAGTGTGAAAGGTGCCAACATTACCGGTGATGCCTTGGCAGATGACGCGTGTTTTTTTGGTGACGAGGATGGACATGGTGTCAAGTTGCCTTAAAGGGGTTGATAGCGGTGACTGAGCCATATTTTTGCTCGTGGTTCAAATCTTCGGTGTAAATTATCGGCGCGTTGACGGCCTCAGCTGCAGCGATGAGAGCCGCATCCCAATAGCTAATCTGATAGCGGTTTGAATGGCTGATGGCATTTTGCACGATCACATGATCTACGGGCACAACAGGAACGAGGCAGAGCCTATCAATCCATTCAGCCGTTTCTTTCTGCGATAGCGGAATCTGAGTTGCTTTCTGCTTGCGGCAGTTCACATAGAATTCGGCCAGCACTTGCCCAGAGATGGCATAGTTGCCTTCGTTTATAAGTTCCCAAGCAAGCCGATGTTTACGCGGCTCATCAAATGCACCCGAAGCAGCATAGAGCAAAACATTCGTATCAATGAAGGCCTCAACGCTCATAAAGGCTGGCCCGATCAAACTTCCAGTCAGGCCCAAGGCGAGATTCTGTCTTCAGGCTCATCTCATATAATTCAGCCATCGCCTGTTTGGCGCGTTTGCGTTGAGATGTGATGCTGACCAGATAGTCGCGCACCAACGCATTCACCGTTGTTTTGCGTTCGGCAGCAAATACGCGGGCCTCATCCAAAATCTCGTCGGGCATATTTAAAGTGATGTTGCTCATGATTACGTCCTTTTGACGCAGTATATGTGTAACTGTGTAAAAAATCAACTATCGAAAATGCCGATGATACCTTGACAGATGACACGGGTGGATTTTTTGATGACGAGAGTCGACATTCAAACAATCATCTAAACATTTGTTGATCTAATAAATAGACTTTCTCCTGGTTTGTTGGATTGCCAACGAACGAAACGGCACCAACGATGCGACTATCGTCAACAAACATCGCCATGGCTCGTTTCCCATCGGTTGAAATAAGAAAATTAACGTAACTCATATTACAGTTATGTGGTTCACACGCGCTGCCAAAAAAATAGTCAGCACCTGAAACTGAGCCATTTTTCAAAGGCCCAGAAACACCATTCAAATTTGCAAACCAATCAAATTTAGCTAATGATTTAGGAACGATGGCATGGAATGGTTTGAACAGATCAGGACGCTTAGTTTTCAAATCAAAAGCGTACAAATCTTTGGCTTCGGCATGGCCAAATAAGATGGCACACAATAATATTGAAGCGAGTAATTCTCTGCCCTGACATTTCAACATCTATGCCGCGTCCTTCACAGCTTTCACAATCTTCTTTGCCGCATCATTCAAATCATCAGCGGGCAAAACATTCAAACCGGAATCCGTAATAATCTTCTTGCCCAATTCAACATTGGTGCCTTCAAGCCGCACCACCAGCGGAACTTTCAATCCCACATCGCGCACGGCGGCCACAACACCTTCGGCGATTACGTCGCATTTCATGATGCCGCCGAAGATGTTGAC
>JAYVPZ010000316.1:0-1543 GCA_043757105.1 Aestuariivirga sp.
GCCTGAACATGGCGTGGTGGCCATTGGCTCTGGCGGCAACTATGCGCTGGCCGCGGCGCGCGCATTGATGGACACGGAGATGGATGCCGAAGCGATTGCCAGGAAAGCTATGGGCATTGCAGCGGATATTTGTGTTTATACCAACGGTAATTTGACGATTGAGACTTTGAATTCATGACCAACTTCACGCCCCGCGAAATCGTATCGGAACTTGATCGTTATATTGTTGGCCAGACGGACGCAAAGCGGGCTGTGGCTGTGGCGCTGCGCAATCGTTGGCGTAGGCAGCAGCTTTCGGGCCAAATGCGCGAAGATGTTATTCCAAAGAATATTTTGATGATCGGACCAACGGGTGTTGGCAAAACTGAAATTGCCAGACGCTTGGCGAAATTGGCCAATGCGCCATTTCTCAAAGTAGAAGCCACGAAATTCACTGAGGTTGGCTATGTGGGCCGCGATGTGGACCAGATGATCCGCGATCTGCTGGAAACTGGCATCGGCATGGTGAAGGCCGCGCGGAAAAAAGATGTTGAGGCGCAGGCGCATTTGAACGCTGAGGAGCGCGTGATTGATGTGTTGGTGGGTGCCAATGCTTCTGACACGACGCGCGAGTCTTTCCGCAAGAAGCTTCGTTCTGGGGAACTCGACACCAAGGAAATTGAAATCCAAGTAGCGGATTCCGGCGGCGTTCCCAGCTTTGATATTCCGGGCATGCCGGGCGGTTCAGCATCAGTGATCAATTTGTCCGACATGATGGGCAAAGCTTTTGGCAACCGCACCAAACCGCGCAAAACCAGCGTTGCTCAGGCGCATACAATTCTATTGGCTGAAGAGGCCGAGAAACTTCTCGATCAAGATAAGATTATTGCAGAAGCCATCAACCAAGTTGAAAATAATGGCATTGTGTTTTTAGACGAGATCGACAAGATCGCCTCACGTGGCGATCGTGGCGGGGCCGATGTTTCGCGCGAAGGAGTGCAGCGTGATTTGCTGCCGCTGATTGAAGGGACAACGGTTTCAACCAAACATGGCCCAGTGAAGACCGATCATATTTTGTTCATTGCATCGGGTGCGTTTCATGTGTCCAAACCATCAGACTTGTTGCCAGAGCTGCAAGGCCGCTTGCCAATCCGTGTTGAATTGAAAGCGCTGGGTCGAGACGAGTTCCGCCGGATATTGACCGAGCCAGAAACCAGTTTGCTGAAACAATATAAGGCTCTGCTGGAGACTGAAAATGTTTCCCTGATTTTTACAGACGACGGTGTGATTGCGATCGCGCGCATCGCGGCTGAGATTAATGGCTCAATCGAGAACATTGGTGCAAGGCGATTGCAAACCGTGATGGAACGGATTTTGGATGATGTAAGTTTCACGGCGACTGACCGCGCGGGCGAGACGGTGGAGATCGACGAGGCCTATGTGGTGAAACACGTTGGTGCGTTGGCCAAGAATGTGGATTTGTCGAAGTTTATTTTGTAACTTTTATGAGCACCAAAACTCCGTCATTCCGTGCAAGGGCCTTGCCCTTCGCGGCTCTTGCCGT
>JAYVPZ010000317.1:0-5885 GCA_043757105.1 Aestuariivirga sp.
GGCGGTATGGTATCCTCAACCATTCTGACACTTGTCGTTATCCCCGCAATCTTTGCCCTCACTGAGGGTGCAAGAATGCGGTTTAAGAATAAACCAGAAACCAAACTTGTTGAAGTCAATGCTTAAACAAAGGAAAGGAAACATCATGTCTAAATTTAAAATCAATCGCCGGAACTTACTCTCCACAGCAATTTCTGCATTGGCTCTGCCAAGCTTGAATGCGCGGGCTGCAACTTATCCGCCGATCAAGGCTTACCGCAATCTCGGCTGCGGTTGCTGCGAGAAATGGGCTGCACAACTCAAACAGGCGGGCTTTGATATTACAATGGAAGACGATCCAAACTTGCAAGCGCGGCGGGTTGCGGCGGGTGTTCCTGCAGATATCGCCGGATGTCATACAGCCTTCATGGGGGACACAATTATCGAAGGCCATGTGCCCGTCGAAGACATCAAGCGCTTCCTCGCCGAGAAACCGGATGCGAAAGGACTTGCGGTTCCTGGCATGCCCGCTGAATCGCCCGGCATGGAAAATGGTGGAAAAGCTGATCCCTTCAAGGTTTTGGCATTCAAGGTTGACGGGACGTGGTCAGTATTTGCGAGTCATGGTTAGACATGGAGTGTGTTTGGTGAATTAGACAATCAACTCTTCAAGAATGAGCAGCGCCAGAAATCCAAGAAAGAACATGGACGTCACCCATGGGCTGTCTGGCATTTCATGGGCTTCAACCAGCAGTTCCTCGGTGACCAAATAAAGCAGGGCGATCAAGCCGAAGGCGAAAAATCCGGTGACGACCACACTTGGTAACAACGTGACAGGTGCGGCGAGAGCTGTGCCCAATGGCAACACCAAGACCAAGGCCGCTGTGATGCCGACGATCTTCGCGCGTGATTTGATGCTTTCTCCAAGCTCGGCAGCAACGGTCAATCCCAGAAAGACAACCTCAAGTGTGAGGGCAATTGTCAGAAGCAATCCTGTTTTGGCACCTGCTGCAAAGCCAATACCCAGCACCAAACCATCAATAAATATATCAACACCCACCATGGTGAGCAAACCAATGGGGCCTTTCATGTAACTTTCGATTTGCTTGATGGCCAGCATCACAACAACACCGAGTGTGCCGCCAATCGCCGTGGCCAGTGGAGAATTTTGATGCATCACGTCAGGTAAAATCTCACCTGCCGCGGCAGCAAACACAACGCCTGCAGCAAAATGTTGGATGGCACTGACAAGCTTGGGGCTGAGGTTCGCATTAACCGCGATGATGGCCCCGATGATTGCGGCGCTCACAGGTATCAGCGTATAGGCCAGATGTGAAAAATCCATTTAGTGTTCGCCCCCGCAATGCCGATGATCTTTCAGCACCTCAATCACTTTGCATTGGCTGACGCGGCCATGGCCACATTCTTCGACCATGCGTTTGAGTTCTTTGCGCAGCGCTTTGAGTTTTCCAAGCCGAATCTCGACTTGCTCCAGTTGCGCCCGCGCTATGGCATCGGCAGCTTGGCAACTCGTCTCGGGATGATCAGATAAGTTCAATAAGCCTCGAATTTCTTCAATGCCAAACCCCAATTCGCGAGAATGCCGGATAAATTTCAGGCGGCTTGCGTCTTCCGGCCCATAGAGGCGGTGCCCACCTTCGGTGCGAGAAAAGGGCTGAATCAGGCCGATTTCCTCATAGTAACGGATGGTTTGCACCTTGGTTGAGGCAATTTCAGCCAATTTTCCGATTGCAATTGCGGCCATGAAAATACCTCTTGAATCTCTAGTGGCTGTAGGTTGTATCACAGCGCCATAACACTTCACATCAAGATTTTTTCGGAGACTCATTCCCATGGCAACAGAAGCGCAAAGCAAATTCAAGATCGGTGGCATGGATTGCGCGGCCTGTGTTTCAAAAATTGAAACTGCAGTGTCGCGGATTGATGGCGTGTCGAATGTGAAGGTTGGGTTGCAGAGTGAAACGCTAACGGTTGATGCCGTAGATACTGCGCAATCAACCGCCATTCAGAAAACTGTACAGACACTTGGCTATAAGATTTCAATTTTTGACAAGTCACAAAAGCCAGCATCTGTCAGCGCAAAGAAGCCGCATGATGAACATGATGGCTATGATCATTCAGGGCATGATCACGCGAGCCACGAAGGCCACGATCACGCTAGCCATGCAGAAGAAGTACATGGCGATCACGATGATCATGGTGAACCCATTGAAGGTGCTTGGTGGAAATCGCAGCGCGGCACATATGTTATTATCACAGCGATTATCATCGCTCTTGGCTATCTCGCACAATATGTGTTGCCCATAGCGGCCATGCCTCTGTTTCTAGTTGCCGCCGCAATCGGCACTTTCCCAGTAGCGCGTCGTGCCTTTGCGGCTCTGCGCACCGGATCGCTGTTCACCATTGAAATGTTGATGACCATCGCGGTGGCCGGAGCTATTGCACTGGGCGCATATGAAGAGGGGGCCATCGTCGTTGCTCTCTTTGCGGTGGGTGAACTTCTGGAAGGTGTAGCCGCAGGCCGCGCCCGATCTGGCATTAAAGCGCTTGCACAGATTGCACCCAAGACGGCAATGGTTGAAACGCCAAACGGCCTCGTTGAAACACCCATCACGGAAATTGCCATTGGCACTATTATTGTGGTGCGCCCAGGTGATGGTGTAGCAGCTGATGGCACTATTGTTTCTGGCACATCATCAGTTGATGAATCGGCCCTCACGGGTGAATCTGTGCCGCGCTCCAAAGGCAAAGGCGATATTATTCTGGCGGGTTCAATCAACACCGAAGCCGTGTTGCGGGTGCGGGTTGACAAGCCAGCAGAAGACACCGTGATTGCCCGTGTTGTGAGATTGGTTGAAGAAGCGGCGGACTCCAAGGCTCCTTCGGAACGTTTCATTACGCAATTTGCGCGTTGGTATATGCCAGCCATTTGTTTGTTGGCTATCGCCGTTGCTGTGGTGCCGCCTTTGCTGATGGGAGGCGTTTGGAACACTTGGGTTTACCGTGCCCTCGCTTTGCTGCTGATCGGTTGCCCATGTGCGTTGGTGATTTCCACTCCAGCTTCAATCGCATCAGCGCTAGCAGCAGGAGCCAAGCGCGGCCTTCTGGTGAAGGGCGGCGGTGTTTTGGAAGCCATCGGCAAAGTGAAACATATTGCCTTTGATAAGACTGGCACATTGACCGAGGGTAAGCCCAAGGTCACCGACATTGTGACATTTGGCAAAACCAGTGCCGATGAAATTCTGAGCATCGCCGCCGCTGCTGAATCGGGTTCTTCGCATCCACTGGCCACCGCTATTGTGGCTCACGCTCAAGCCAAGAATATCAAGTTCAAGGCTGTTGAATCACATGCCATTCCCGGCAAGGGATTGCGGGCGACTGTTGATGGCAAGCTGGTTACGATAGGTGCGGCCGCACGTTTGGATGTGAAAGACGAAGCAGTGCTGGCCCGCGCCACTGCCTTGGAAGCTGAGGGCAAAAGTGTTTCAGTAGTTCTTGTCAGCAACAAACCCATAGGCTTGATCGCCCTTCGTGATGAACCGCGTCAAGATGCCATTCAAGGCGTCAAAGAAATAATAGCACTCGGCCTTCAACCCATTATGCTCACAGGCGATAACAAAGCCAATGCAGAAGCGGTCGGTAAAATTCTGGGCATGAAGGTGATGGCGGAATTGTTGCCGGAGGATAAGCTCGCTGTTATCAAACAACGCGCTTTGGATGGCGGCATTGCCAAAGTGGGGGATGGAATCAATGATGCGCCAGCCCTTGCAGCAGCAACGGTTGGCATTGCCATGGGTTCCGGCACCGATGTGGCGCTGGAAGCAGCTGATGCCGCCGTGATGAACAACCGCATTACTGATGTGGCCGCTTTGATAAGTCTGTCCCGCCGCACCATGTCGGTCATCCGCCAGAATGTGGGATTGGCGCTGGGGCTTAAAGCCGTATTCCTCGTCACCACAATTTTGGGCATGACCGGATTATGGATTGCCATTCTTGCAGATACGGGTGCAACAGTGTTGGTGACGATGAACGCGCTGCGCTTGTTGAAAGCGCGGTGAGGGATCAGGGCAGCATGCGTCTCAGCGTGTCATCTTTATTCCAGAAATGATGTTTCAAGGCTGCTGCCACATGGAGCGCGATGAGAAGCAACACCAGTTTTCCGCCCCAATTGTGGATGCGGTGCCAGTTGATCCCGTAGTCAGGTAGCAACGGAATTCTGAGACCAAACCAACTGGCAGGGCGCGCGCCCAATGAACGACGCACATGTTCTGTGTAGGCAAGCCATCCGGTGAGGGGGATTAGGATCATCGCAAAATAGAGCGCCAGATGCGAGTAGTGTGCTGCCAACTTTTCCCACACTGATCCATTTTCATTGATCGGTGGTGAATGCTTCCAACGCCAGTATAGTCTCACGAAAAGCAAAAAGATGAGGACCAAACCCAAACTGGCGTGGAGCGTTGGCAGCCAGCGGGCATCATGGCTTCCCATGGTTTGTTGTCCAAGTAGCAGCAGACCAACTATTGCGAAAGCCATCAACCAATGTAGTGCCATAGCCGTCTTGTTGTATTGCGGCGACTTTAACGCCTGAACAGAGGCGTCAGTGGCCATTTTTTTTGAGCCATTCCTTCATGAAGATAATCTCGCCTTCTTGCGCGCCCACAACATCACCTGCTAATTTGAGCAATAAAGTGTCTTTTACGTATTGCTGCGCAACTTTGGCCATATCAATTGCACCTTGATGGTGCGGAATCATGCCATTGACGAAATCAACATCAGCATTGCCGGTATAAGTAGCAGACATGTTCTTCATCATCATCGACATGGCTTGCTCATTGGCTTTGGCAGAATCTGGAACAACGGTAAATGTTGCTGGATTGGCTTTAGCGAGCCAGTCCTTCATAACCGCAATTTCGCCCTGCTGTGCTTTGACAACATTTTCTGCCAACTTTTTAATCTCAGGGTCTTTGCCAAACTGCAAAACCACTTTCGCCATATCAATAGCTCCTTGATGATGGGGCAACATGCCTTGCACGAAATCGAGTTCAGACTTGCCCGTCATAGGCTGCATCATGCCCTTCATCATCACAGCCATGACAGTCTCGTAACCCTTGGTGGAGTCAGTTCCATTTGCCGTGACCGTCGCCGAATGATCCATATTCGGCATATCGGCAGACTCTGCCGTTTGCTTGAAAGCGTAACCTGCTGCCCCCATAAGGGCAACCAATGCAACGGCCATGATGGTTTTTGTATTCATCTCTAAATTCTCCAATTCGAAATTCTATTTGTTGCTGCGCCCCAAAATCTCAATGATCTCAGAGATTTTCTGGCGCTGGTCTTTTTTGTTGCCGCTTAAAATAGCGTGTTCAACACAGTGGCTGACATGGTCGCGGAGAATTTCTTCTTCAGCGCGGCGCAATGCAGCGCGCACCGCAGAAATCTGTGTCACAATGTCTATGCAATAGCGGCCATTTTCAACCATCCGGGAAAGGCCCCCCACTTGACCCTCGATGCGTTTGAACCGTTTGAGTACGGCAACCTTGGCTTCCTTTTGCATACTTGATAAATACCTATAGGGGGTATAGGTGTCAAGTCTGGAGATAAACCAATGGATCATAAATTTGAAATTAATCATCGGAAAGAAGGAACCACGCTTGATCCCGTGTGCGGTATGAGTGTGGAGATTGCTGGCGCCAAGCACGTGGCTGATTACCATCAAAAGTCTTATTATTTCTGTGGAGCGGGTTGCAAGACCAAGTTTACTGCAAACCCTGACAAGTACCTACACCCCACGACGAAGGTTGCGGAGCCCGTTGTCGCAGGTGCGATCTACACTTGCCCAATGCATCCGGAAGTCCAACAAGTGGGACCGGGCACATGCCCCATTT
>JAYVPZ010000318.1:0-5882 GCA_043757105.1 Aestuariivirga sp.
TTTCGGTTGTCCTCGATGTTACCATCAAGAACCGCCAGGACACACGCCGTCTACGCTTCTCTTTCTTTCTTTAACAATGTCAAACAGCGGGGAGTTTTAAGGCTCCGATAGGCGACAGACATTCCTTTTACCGATCCCCCTTTTCAGGAGGCTCGGTATTAGAAGCGCCGTTCGCTCTAGAATTTCCATGAGGCAGTGAGCGCTAACCGTGCGCCCCAAGCCCTCAGTAGGGCGGTGTATAGGTCGGACTCCGTCAAAGTGTCAAGCGTCGTGTTAAAAAAAAACAAACTATTTTATAACGCATTGATTTAATGGTATTTTTTGATAGTTTTAGAGCCGAAAACATGGTCTCTTCGAACCTCCTGTCATCAAAACTTTGCAAAATTCATGTGCGCGCTGCACACTCAGTATCAATTTTTGACCATTCAGTCATTTTCTAAGCAGCGATGATCTATTTGTTGTCTTGTTTTGACTCAGTTTTCCTCGCTTTTATGGTTAACGATATGGAAATAATTTCGTGCAAAATTGAACTGTTGGTGTTCCGCGACAGAGAGGCCGAAAAGGTTGACAGGGAGTGCTCGCCAAGGGCATTGTCCGACCAGCTCGGGCCCAGCCTGAATTGCGTCATATTTGTGGTGTCTCACCAGTCAGATTATTTTTTGATTTGACCGGGATAGAAATCAGGGGGTTCGTTACTGTTGCAAAGTCAGCGTAAAAACAGACAATTGGTATCACGGCCGGAATCATATGTTCCTGCTGCCATTAAGTCTGATGTTGCGGCGTTCGATCTTGAAACCTCTTTCTTGGAAGAAGGTGTAAATCAACGTTGGCTACTCACTAGCTGTATTGCAGGCATAGCCGGAACTCTAATTATCGGTGGAACCATGCTTGGTTTGTTTGGGCACAATGCCAGACTCACTGATGCCGTCGCCGCCGTCCAACCCAATTCGAAAATCCAAGCCTCGACTAACCTTGTAAATTCCTCGAAGCCAGATGCAGAGGTATTGGCTGAACGCGATTTGAATGGTGGCTTTGCATATCCAAAAATAACCTCAAATGAACTTCCTTACGGCACGGACAAAACCACAGTTCTCGATGCCGAAATTCAGTCGGTCGCCAATGAAGGCGAAAACATAACAACGATAACCAAAACACCGCCGCCAGAACCTGTGGACGAAAGTTTCCAGCTCACCAAGAATGAAACATTGGCTTCTGAACTTGCCAATCGTGGTGTGCCACAGGCAACGGCTCAAGCACTTGCTGCTGCTATTGATCCAGTTTATCCAATTGAGCGAATTCAAGTTGGAACAAAATTTGAAGTCACCTTTGATCGCCAAATCGATTTCTATGGTCGTGAAGTCACCTTCCCCGTAGAGCTCACTTTCAAAACCAATTCAAATGAAACCGTAACCGTTGACAGCGATGAAGACGGCCAATTCAGCGCACAAATTGACGGTGCACCAGATCCAGAAGCGCCAAAAGTTGCTGAAAAACCTGTCATCACACAATTCCGCAGCGTCGCGCAAATTGGTGCAGGCCTATACTCCACAGCAAAAGACAACAAAATTCCAGATTACATCGTCAGCGAATTCACCCGTGTTTTTTCTTACGATGTCGACTTTCAACGCCAAGTCAAAGCTGCCGACACGTTTGAACTGTTCTATGGAAATCCTTTCACAGGAACCTCCAATAAACGTAAAGTATTACACTTCGCTAAGCTCACAAGTGATGGCGAAACCCGGGTCTATTATCGTTTCACAACTGCTGCCGGCCAGACTTCATATTTTGACGAAAATGGACGCAGCGCCGCAAGGTCATTGCTAAAAACTCCTGTTTCTGGCGCACGATTGACGTCAGGATTTGGCATGCGCGTGCATCCACTGCTTGCCTATTCAAAGATGCATACCGGTGTTGACTTCGGTGCGCCATCGGGAACCCCCATTCACGCGGCGGGTGATGGCATTATCGAACAAGCCGGCCGTGAAAGTGGCTATGGCAACGTCATCGAAATACAACACAACAAAAGCTATAAGACCATGTATGCCCACATGCGCAGTTTTGCAGCGGGCATTCGCGCTGGTGTTCGTGTCAACCAAGGCCAGGTGATTGGTTATGTTGGCACCACGGGTCGGTCAACCGGTCCACATTTGCATTACGAAGTGCGCATCAATGATCGCCCAGTGAACCCAACCAGCATTCGAACCGCTGGCGGCAATCAGCTTGCAGGTAAAGACCTTGTGAATTTCAAGGTCAACAAAATAAAGGTTTTGGCCATGATGCAAAACGCACCATCAGCCGCACAAGTGGCACAAGCTAATCAATAAATCCAAGCTCGCGTTGCAATTTCTTCGTAAGATTTTGCGAAGCCAAACGATGGCTTTCCCGCAGATAATCTTTGAGTGCGTTATTATCCATACTCTCACCTGACACATATTGTATCCAAGGCATGCCGCGCGATGCCAAATAAGGCGCCGGACGCAATCCATCTTGGGTTTTTAAAAGATCAAAACTGAAGCGCGAACATTTAAACGAAGTTTCAAAACCATTTTCATCCCGAGCAATGGCAAAAACCTTCGTCGCAACTTTCCAAACATGCGCACCGCCCCATTGCACAACAGTGTTGGTGTGTGGCAGTGATTTACAAAATTTGTTGTATTCTGCGAGTGTCATTTGAGCAGCGTTGCAATCCGCTTTTGCACCAAAACATTCGCATCATTTTCCAAATCGCGAAAAACTAAAATCACCTGAATCCCAAACTCAGTCACTTTGGCCCCGCCCCCGCCACTGCCACCAGCCGCGGTCTCAATCACATCACGCCCAAACATATGATTAAGCTCATCCATCAAAAGCCAAGCCCGGCGGTATGACATATTCATTTTACGCGCCGCAGCAGAGATAGACCCCTCGTCTAACACAAGCTCAAGCAACCGAACCTTGCCAGCACCAAGCTTCAATTCATTGCCAAAATCAACTTTGATGAGGGCCTTTGGCGGTTTGGTCATGGCGGCACTTTAATTCATGCCGCCACAACAGCAATTGTTTTTAATGCACGGTCACGGCCCCAGCAGCCTTGGGCAAATCACCCACAACGACACCATTAAAAGTAAACACGCCATCCTTGGCGCCCACCTCAACAACATCACCATCTTTCACATGTCCCGCCAGAATTTCCTGCGCCAAAGGATCTTGCACTGATTTCTGAATAACGCGTTTCAATGGCCGCGCACCATAAGCCGGATCATAACCTTTCTCAGCCAACAGCTCTCGCGCCGCCGGATCAAGCGTCACCTCAATCTTCCGGTCACTGAGTAATTTTTTCAAGCGCAACAATTGAATATCCACGATAGCGCCCATGTGAGTCCGTTTCAGGCGGTGAAACAGAATGATCTCATCCAAACGGTTCAGAAACTCAGGGCGGAACGAAGCTTTCACAACCCCCATAACCTGATCACGCACCTCTTCAACATCCTGGTTCTCACCAAGTGCCACAAGGTATTCCGATCCCAAGTTAGAGGTCATGATAATCAACGTATTTTTAAAATCCACCGTGCGTCCCTGACCATCCGTCAATCGGCCATCATCAAGAACCTGCAACAACACATTGAACACATCTGGATGCGCCTTCTCAACTTCGTCAAACACCACAACCTGATAAGGCCTGCGCCGCACGGCTTCTGTTAATGCACCACCTTCGTCATAACCGACATAACCGGGAGGTGCACCAATCAGCCGCGAGACTGAGTGCTTCTCCATATATTCCGACATATCAATGCGCACCATCGCATGATCGTCATCAAATAAATATGAAGCCAGCGCTTTGGTCAGCTCTGTTTTGCCCACACCCGTTGGCCCTAAGAACATGAAGGAACCAATGGGGCGATTGGGGTCTTGCAAACCCGCCCGCGAGCGACGCACAGCAGTGGCCACAGCTTCAACCGCCTCGGCTTGGCCCACAACGCGCTTGCCGAGTTCCTGTTCCATTTGCAGTAGGCGGTCTTTTTCACCAGCCAGCATTTTATCAATCGGAATGCCCGTCCAGCGAGCGACCACCTGTGCAATATGCGCTTCAGTTACGGCCTCTTCGAGCATTTTGGAACCGCCCTGCTCTTCAGCAGCAGCGAGTTTTTTCTCCAAGCCCGGTATAGTTGCATAAGCCAGCTCACCAGCCTTGGCGAAATCACCCTTGCGCTGTGCCAATTCCAAATCGCGACGTGCTACCTCCAGCTCCTCTTTCACTTTGGAAGCTGAGGCGATCTTGTCTTTTTCGGCCTGCCAGTTGCGCGTCATCACGGCAGATTTTTCTTCGGTCTCGGCCAATTCTTTTTCAAGCTTGCCCAAACGATCTTTCGAAGCCGAATCCGTTTCCTTCTTCAAAGCCACACGTTCGATCTGCAATTGCATGATACGCCGATCAAGTTCGTCCAACTCTTCTGGTTTGGAATCAACTTGCATCCGTAAACGCGAACCAGCCTCGTCCATCAAGTCGATGGCTTTATCAGGCAGGAACCGATCCGAGATATAACGGTTTGAAAGTTGCGCAGCAGCAACGATAGCGGAATCTGTGATCCGAACACCATGATGCAGTTCATATTTTTCTTTAATGCCACGCAAAATGGAGATCGTATCTTCCACCGATGGCTCATTCACAAAAATCGGTTGGAAACGCCGCGCCAGTGCTGCGTCTTTTTCAACATGCTTCCGGTATTCATCAAGCGTAGTCGCCCCCACGCAATGCAACTCGCCCCGTGCCAAGGCGGGCTTCAGCAAATTAGAAGCATCCATCGCCCCTTCAGCTTTGCCAGCACCTACAAGTGTGTGCATTTCATCAATAAATAAAATAATGCCACCATTGGCCGAAGTGACTTCCGACAAAACAGCTTTGAGGCGTTCTTCAAACTCACCCCGAAATTTTGCACCTGCAATCAGCGAACCCATATCGAGTGCCAATAATTTCTTATCTTTCAAGGACTCCGGAACATCGCCTTTAATAATGCGCAATGCCAAACCTTCAGCAATGGCCGTTTTGCCAACACCAGGCTCGCCAATCAAAACTGGATTGTTTTTAGTGCGTCGCGAAAGAACCTGTATCGTACGACGAATTTCCTCGTCGCGCCCTATCACCGGGTCTAGCTTACCCTCACGCGCAGCTTCCGTCAGGTCGCGCGCATATTTTTTCAAAGCATCATAGCCCTGCTCTGCTGAAGCAGAATCAGCCGTGCGGCCCTTGCGAATGGCGTTAATGGCCGTGTTCAGGCCTTGGGCCGTAACACCAGCAGATTTCAGCGCCTTCTGTGCTTCGGACGTCTCAACGGTCAAAGCCTGTAACAAACGCTCAGCCGAAACATAAGAATCGCCAGCTTTGTCTGCGATCTTCTGCGCCGATTCAAAAACCCGCGCCATTTCAGGGGAAAGATAAACTTGACCAGCACCGCCGCCTGAAACTTTGGCTGTCTTCGCCAACACAGCTTCCACTGTGCGCAAAGCAGCCCGCGAGTCTCCACCAGCCGCATTGATCAAACCAGCCGCCAGCCCTTCTTCATCATCCAGAAGAACTTTTAAAACATGCTCAGGTGAAAATCGTTGATGCCCCTCGCGCAAGGCCAGTGATTGCGCCGATTGAATGAAGCCGCGCGAACGCTCGGTATATTTCTCAAATTCCATAATTTACTCCTGCCAGCAAACCTGAATAACCCCGGAGGCGAAAACTCAGGCTTCTATTTCAAAGCAGAATGTAGGAAGACGCCGACGACTTCACAAGAAGCCCGCAAAAATCATTCAGTTGGCCCAGCGCCCTCATCTGCTGGAGCTGAGACAGCGTCAGCCTCAACCCGAGGCTTGCGTGGCGCACGGGCACGGCGCGCAACAGGCTCGCTAGCTGGCAT
>JAYVPZ010000319.1:0-1529 GCA_043757105.1 Aestuariivirga sp.
CGTTTCAGTTTGCCACCCAAAGCCACGGATGAAACCGAAGCACTGATTAAACAAGCCGATAAAATGGCCGCTTACCTCGAAGCCACCCAACTTGCAGGATTTTCCATTCCCGAAGCTGAAAAATTCTTTGGCCGCCCTAAAGGCCTATCAGGCGACAAAAAATTCCATGCGCTGGAAACATGGGAACCTAATAAAGCCGCGGCCGAATTTATAAAAACTTTTATGGCCCTAACATGATTATCGTCTGTGGATTACATGTCGCTCAAAATCAAATTGATTTGCACGGCGCAAAATCCGTGATTGGTATTTTAGGCCCAGAAATGTCGCACCCCGATTACACTGGCATCAATAATCACCTGAAACTCACTTTCAACGACATCAACGCCGATTCACCGGGCCTCATCTCACCGCGCATTGCTGATGCAAAGCGGCTTATTACTTTCATAGAAGATTGGGATCAAAAAGAACCCATGTTGATCCATTGCTGGGCTGGCATCAGCCGGTCAACAGCGTCAGCATTTGCAGCCCTTTGCATTCTCCGCCCTAACTCGGATGAAATGGAACTGGCTCAAGAGCTACGAACAGCTTCACCCTCAGCTACGCCAAATAAGATGATTACATCCCAAGTCGATCAATTGCTCGGCCGTAAGGGACGCATGTTAAATGCAGTTGAATCAATTGGAAGAGGGGCAAACGCCTATGAAGGCAAACCGTTTATTTTAAAACCTTAACCGCCAGCGTAGAAAATATGGTGACCAATGCGGGCCAGTTTGCGCATCGTTTTTGCCCACTTTGGCTTCACATAGTCAGCATGATAATTGGTGGCAGAGCCCATCATCGCAATCGCTGGGTCGCCAGCGATAGCACGTTGCGCAATTGATTTGGCATGTGCCCATGCACCGGGTTGATTGACATCATCTGGCAAACCGTCGCAAGCAAATGAGAACTGGCACGAATTGCGGCTTCCAGAACCCTGATAAACCACACCACAAATTGACTTTGGATAATTTGGTGACTTCACACGATTGAGAATAACTTTGGCGACCGCCAACTGGCCCAAATCTGATTCAGAGCGCGATTCAAAATAAACGCCGCGCGCCAAACAATTTTCTTCCGCCAAACGAACTCGGCGCTGCGCTACCACTCTAATCTTGGTTTGCTTGTCCAATGTCAAAGACTTCTGAACATTCGGGATAGCTGGAGCTACAACCAAACGTTTCACAGCAGATGATGGCTCATCAGGGTGTTTCAAATCAATCGAAGCAGGCGTAATCTGAACACCCTTGGCAAGACTGGCTATCTTGACAGGCTTAAGCTTAGGCTTTGGAACAGGAATTGGTGCTGGAACTGGCTCAACCGCAGCCATTTCTTGTAAATCACCCTTACCTTCCATTAAAACAGTCTGACTGCGCAGTGTTTTCATATTCAGCAATGCGAAGGTTTCACCTTCTGGCAAAAGCGAACCCTTGGTCGCCAACGCCGTCGTTGGCATCACAAGTGGGGCCATGTCTTCAATAGCAGCATTGTGC
>JAYVPZ010000320.1:0-1519 GCA_043757105.1 Aestuariivirga sp.
GCTTAACAAAGCTATCCCGTTTAATTGTTGTAATTTAACCGACTAAAAAAGAGAGAATGTAACATGGCCGATTTAGCCAAGATTGTTGAAGACCTTTCAAGCCTGACAGTTATGCAAGCTGCAGAACTTTCAAAGATGCTTGAAGAAAAGTGGGGCGTTTCTGCTGCTGCTCCAGCTGCTGCCGCCGCCGCTGGCCCAGCTGCCGCTGCTGTTGAAGAAAAGACTGAATTCACTGTGATGCTGACCGCCGCTGGCGATAAGAAGATCGAAGTGATCAAGGAAGTTCGTGCCATCACTGGCCTGGGCTTGAAAGAAGCCAAGGACCTGGTTGAAGCCGCACCAAAGGCAGTTAAAGAAGGCGTGAATAAGAAAGACGCTGACGACATGATGAAGAAGCTGCAAGCAGCTGGCGCAAAGGTCGAGTTGAAGTAACACAATTTTGCCATGAGGGCGGGGCATCAAGCTCTGTTCCTCGTGGTAAATTGTGATGAGTAAAATGAACGGCTTGTATGAGACTCCGGAAAAGGGGTCTGATGCAAGCCGTTTTAGAGGCTTTTTATTGGGGTATTCGCTCCACAAAAACGAAAGTGACAGGAAAACACATGGCTGACACACGTACCGTTGCAGGCGCAAAACGCATCCGCAAACTTTTCGGCAAAGGAATCGAAGTTGCTGAAATGCCGAACCTTATTGAGGTTCAACGCGAATCTTATGACCAATTTCTTCAAATGAAGGAACCAACAGTTGGTCGCGCCACTGAAGGTCTGCAATCGGTTTTCAAATCGGTATTCCCGATTACGGATTTCTCGGGCCAAGCGGTGCTTGAATTCGTACGCTATGAATTTGAACAACCAAAGTTTGACGTTGAAGAATGCCAACAACGCGGCATGACATTTGCTGCGCCGTTGAAGGTGACGTTGCGCCTGATCGTGTTTGAAATCGATCCAGATACCCAAGCCAAGTCGGTTAAAGACATCAAGGAACAAGACGTATATATGGGCGACATTCCGCTCATGACCAAGAACGGCACATTCGTTGTGAACGGCACCGAGCGTGTTATCGTTTCGCAAATGCATCGTTCGCCCGGCGTGTTCTTTGACCATGATAAGGGCAAGAGCCATTCGTCGGGTAAGATCCTTTTTGCTGCTCGCGTTATTCCTTACCGTGGTTCGTGGTTAGACTTTGAATTCGACGCCAAGGATTTGATTTTCGCGCGTATTGATCGTCGTCGTAAGTTGCCTGTCACCACGCTGCTCTATGCACTTGGCATGCAGTCAGAAGAAATTCTGCATAACTTCTATAAGTCGGTGACCTACACACAGATTAAAGACGGCTGGAAAATGCCTTACTCGGCTGACCGCCTCAAAGGCATTAAGCCGCTTGTTGATTTGATCGACGCTAAGACGGGCCAAGTGGTTGTTGAAGCTGGCAAGAAAATTTCGCCGCGTCTGGCCCGTAAAATTTCTGATGACGGAACCAAGGACTTGTTGGTGAAGGACGAAGATTTGTTCGGCCAATA
>JAYVPZ010000321.1:0-5809 GCA_043757105.1 Aestuariivirga sp.
ACGGGTGGTGGGATTTCGCCGCAGACAGCTCCCCCTCGCCTGTCATCCTCGGTGCGAGCCGAGGATGACTGTCCTCTCCCGCGAGGGGAGAGGATTGAGACTTCGCAAACTGTTGAGACAAAATTTGTTCTGACAAAATCATCTCTCGCTTCACTCCGTTAGGCCGCTTTTGGGGATTTGAAGATACCATCATCGCCATTCCACTCCATTATCCATTCGCCCGTCTGGCCATGCCGATTGCGGATGAGATGTGCTCCAAAAACGGGTCGCCCCCAATTTTTATCTTGCCCAGATGAAGATGCGCCGCGCACCAACCAGCGGGTTTCGGCGGTGCTGATGCCGGGCTGGGTGCAAAATCGTAATAAAAAAACCGTAACGGCTTTTTCCGCTGCGGCCAAAGTTAAGCGTCTACTGGTTGTCATATCAAGCGCTTTGGGGCGACCTGAAATTTCAATCACCACAGCCCCTAAGGCTTGGCAGGCGAGGGCATCTCTCGCCGCGCGCAAGCCATCACCCACATTGGCCACGCACAGCATAAGCAGATGATGCGGATCAAAACCCAGTTCAAGAAGACCTGTAGCAGAAAGGGCACCGAATTCTGTGGCTGCAAAATCTTGGGCGATCCATAGCAGATGCTTGTTTTCTGCCACTCGCATGGCCAGCCCAGCGGTAAATCCGGTTGCGGCTGCCTCATGGCCAATGGCGCTATAAACCTCGTGCAAGACGCCGCGCTCAAGACCGCCCTTCAGATAAGAATCAGCATTCTCATGGCCAAGAGGAACGCGCGGTCTGATGTGTTCAAGTTCAGGCTTGGTCAGGAAAGCCCGAAGCTCCGATAGTTTTTCTGCATGCATTGCAATACCTAAGAACAAAGCACGAACAATGTAAAGCAATTATCTCAGTGCAACATCAGCAAAGCAGCTGCAAGAGATTCGCTGCGAATGGCGTTTAAGACCTGACGTTGCAAGTGCTGAAACTCAAGCGTTGAGACAATGTCATAATGTCTGGGCCGTGGCAGGTTGATAGGCACAATGGTTTTGATCCGCCCCGGTCGGTTTGTCATTACGGCAACGCGGTCTGAAAGATAGACAGCTTCTTCCACATCATGCGTGATGAACAACACAGTCAGGCGGTGTTTTTCCCAAATACCGGTCAGCAATTCCTGCATGTGGTGGCGTGTCAAAGCATCGAGCGCGCCAAAGGGCTCATCCATCAACAGCATCTTGGGACGATAACTCAAAGCCCGGGCGATGGCCACGCGCTGCTTCATGCCGCCGGAAAGTTCGGAGGGGAACGCTTTTTCAAAACCTTGTAACCCCACGAGTTCGAGATGCGATTGCGCAATGTCACGCGCTTCGCCCTTGGATTTCCCCGCAGCCTGAAGAGCGAACTCCACATTTTGCAATGTGTTCAGCCATGGCAGCAAGGTATAGCTTTGAAACACCACACCACGGTCAAGACCAGGTGAAACAATATCCTCACCATCAATCGTGATGCAGCCTTCATCATGGTTCTCCAAACCCGCGGCAATCGAAAGCAGAGTTGATTTGCCGCAACCAGATGTTCCAACGAGAGCCACAAATTCATTTTCGCCCACCGTCAAATCAACACCGCTCAGAGCAACTGTTTCTCCGCGTTCACTGCGGAAGGTTTTGCCCAATCCCGATATGATAAGCTTATCAGCGGACATTGAGATACTTGAACAATTTGCGCCCCGCATATTTCATGACTTGATCAGTGGTAAGACCAAGAATGCCAAGGATCAGCAGATACCCAAAAATAAGATCGGTCTGAAAATAGCGCTGCGCTGTTGTAATACGGTAACCCAACCCAGAGGTGGCAGCAACCAGTTCAGCAACCACCAACCAAGTCCAAGCCCAACCCAAACTGATACGCATCGAATCCCAAATTGCGGGCAAGGCCGAGGGCAACACGATGCGCTGCAAAATGCGCCACTCTGGCATTTGCAAGGTGCGACCCAGATTTATGAAATCCTTGGGAACAGATTTAACATTATCCATCACCAACAACACCTGTTGAAAAAATGTTCCGATAAAAATGATCAGCAACTTTTGCACGTCTCCCGTGCCCGCCCATAAAATGGTCAGCGGCACAAACGCAACAACGGGCATATAACGGATAAAATCAACAAACGGCTCGATGGCCGCTTCCCAGCGCGAATAACTGCCGATGAGAATACCGATTGGCAGAGCCACGGCCGTTGAAATTAAAAAACCAAAAGTAATGCGGTAAACACTGATGCCAATATCGATAAAAAGTTGGCCAGAACTCCAAAGCAAAGCAAGCCGCGACAAAACTTGGGCCGGCGACGGTAAAAACAAAGGCCGAATGAAACCGGTTACCGTGATGCTAAACCAAATTAAGGCCACAACGGCAAAGACCAAGGATGCAATCCTCAAGAACTCCGCCGTTGAAATACGCTTGCCCAGCCTAAAACTTTGAGGCTTAGGCTTATTTGGTCGCGGCATCCACAAACCGTGTGTCTATGGCTGCTGTAAGATCAACATCCTTTTGTAGGATGCCTGCGGTGCGTGCAGCTTTGTGAACTTCCGGGATAACCTTGGTTGTAAAGTTACCGCCAAGTTCCGTTTTGTTTTCAGCCAGCGAATAATAAATCACGCCGTCAAAAGCAGTCGCCAATTCTTCGGGCTTCGCACCAACAGCCTCTGAGATAATGGCGCGGCCACCAGCGCTGTCTTTGCGGTAATCAGCTAGCGCCATATCCCAAGCCTTAAGCAGGGCCACGATCTGACCTGGCTTTTCTTTCAAAAATTCTTCACGCACCACAAACACATCTGAGATAAGACCGGGGTTTTCGCCAGCGCTATAAATCATCTTCACATTCTTGTTCTGTTGCATAGCAACAGTCAGATAAGGTTCATAGGTGACCGCAACTGGAACCTTGCCACCAATCAGGGCCGAGCCTGCATCAGCTGCGGGCATTGGCACTTTTTCAATATCGGCAATGCTCATGCCATTTTGCGAGAGGGCGTAGTTTAAGAGAATGTCACTTGTGGTGCCTTCTTCATAGGCCACTTGTTTGCCCTTAAGGCCCTTGATGTCCGTTACAGAACCATCAGACAACATGGCATCAGCTGTTTTTGATACATCAAGCAGAGCAACGATCTTAATTGGCAGGCCAGCCGCAATAAAATTCATAGCCGTATGCGTGGCGATATTGGCGCATTGCAATTGACCTGCTGCAAGTGCTGCATTGATATCGGCATCGGTGTTGAAATTCACAACTTCAACATTACCAAGACCCGCGGCTTTAAACATGCCTTTCTTGGCTGCAATGTGCCACTGGCCATAGCCCAACCAAGGCTCGATCCCCATCTTGATGTCGCCAGCTTCAGGCGCCACCGGAATATCATCAGCAAAGGCCACAGCAGCGATGCTTCCCAACGCAGCGATTGACATACCAGCCTTGAGAAGGTCTCGGCGGTTTGGAGTCCAGTTCATGTTCGTTCCTTTCATTTTTACAAAACCAATAAAACTTAGTTCGGGGGCAACTTCAACAATTTTGTGCGGGTTTCGGAAACGGCATTGGCATGGCCGTCAAAACCTTCATATTTGGCCAGCGTGTGCGCATGTTTGGCAAGCTCCGGATAACCCTTGCTGGTCACATGAGCAATTGAAGTGCGTTTGAGGAATTCAAACACCGAAACCGCAGACGCTGTTCGTGCCCAACCACTGGTTGGCAGCACGTGATTGGGGCCAATCACATAATTGCCGAGTGTTGTGGGTGTGTGTTCGCCCAACAATATTTCTCCTGCATGCTCAAGGCGGCCCAGATATGCAAAGGGTTCTTTGGATAAAACTTCCAAATGCTCAGGCGCATATTCATTGCAAAACGCAATGGCATCTTCTTCATCGCGCGCCAGAACCACCCCGCCAATTGGCCCACCCAAAACTGTGGAAGAAAATAAAACACGCAGTTCGCTCATCTGTTTCCAATAGTCTGGAATGGCAGCAAGGGCCTGTTCGGCCACGCGCCTGCTCCACGTGACGAGATATGCCGAACTATCAGGGCCGTGTTCGGATTCGATTAAAAGATCGAGGCCAGCCAGTGCGCCACTTACAGTATCATCAGCAAGAATAATGACTTCGCTTGGTCCTGCAGGTGAGCCAGTGTCTAGTATATGAGATACCAAACGCTTGGCTGCAGCCACCCATGGGCTTCCCGGGCCGATAACTTTGGAAACCTTTGGAACTGTCTGCGTGCCATAAGCCACAGCCGCAATGCCTTGTGCACCACCAGCTTTAAATACTTTGCTCACACCCGCCATACGCGCGGCAACCAGCGTCGCGTCATCAATTTTACCGTCAGGGCCGGGCGGTGTGATGATGATCACTTCTTTCACACCAGCCACCTTTGCTGGAATGGCAGTCATCAAGGCGACCGATGGAAAAGAGCCTTTGCCACGCGGAACATAACACGCAACCGAGGGAATGGGGCTCGAACGATCGCCAGCAAATGCGCCGGGGCGAATTTCATGCAGCCACATTTCTTCGGGCATTTGGTCTTCATGAAATTTGCGAATTGAGTGAGCTGCAAATTCCATAGCTTCACGCACTTTAGGGTCGAGCGTTTTTTCAGCAGCATCAAAATCAGCTTCAGTTGCAGCAATTTCCGACGCTTGAACAGGTGATTTATCAAACTCACGCGCAAAGCGGGCCAAAGCTTCGTCGCCTTCTGCACGAACAGCGGCAATAATCGGGCGCACTTTTGCTTCAAATGCTGAGAGATCAGTTTCTGTGCGCTGATGCAATGCGGCGCGTTCAACGGAAGAGAGTTTAGCCAATTCGTGGAAATTGATCTTATGGGTCATTAAAATTCCAAATCATAAAGAAGCCAGCGTGCCGCCATCAACGGGAAGGCAAACACCAGTAATATAATTTGCAGCATCCGAACACAAAAAAACGCTGGCACCGACAAGATCGTTCAATTCGCCAAAACGTTTCATAGGGATATTGGCTAACATCGCCTGTTGCCATGCGGCATTTTGGTAGAAGGGTTCGGTGAGAGAGGTGCGAAAATATCCGGGTTCAAGCGCATTAACTCTGATGCCAAGCGGAGCCCATTCAACAGCAAGTGCGCGCGTCATTCCCGCAAGGCCTGATTTTGAAGAACCATAGGGAACGGCGGTTGCAATGCCGCGTTCTGAGGTAAGCGAACAGATGTTGAGAATGGAACCGCCTTTCATTTGGCGTGCGGCAGCTTGCGCCACAAAAAATGCACCCTTCAAGTTGGTATCAACAATGCGGTCCCAAAGGGCTTCCTCGACATCCAGCGATGGGCAGACTTCTTCAACCCCAGCATTGTTGATTAAGATATCAATGCCTCCAAGAATATTTGCAGCTTTTGCAACACCACTCCGACATTGATCGACGTGAGACACATCCATCGTGATAACGACAGCCTTGCGCCCTAATTCTCGAATTGATTGAGCACAATCACCAAGCGGCTCGGCGCTGCGACCAGCAACTGCCACATCAGCTCCCGCATTTGCCAAGCCGAGCGCAAGTGCCCGCCCAATGCCTCGCCCAGCACCTGTGATAAGGGCTTTTTTTCCGTGAAGCGAAAATAAATCAATTAACATAATGTGAAGTTCGCTTGAGACTTACAACAAGTCAACATGCGTTGTTGTTGGGGCCGCCTTGCCCATGATCTATGCCTAATTGAAGTGATTGGTGGTGGACGCAGTCAGTGACGAAACGGTCTCAGGCCAAATTCCCTAAAAACAGGGAAAATAACAGGGAATTCCGAGAAAATTAGCGCAATTTG
>JAYVPZ010000322.1:0-22281 GCA_043757105.1 Aestuariivirga sp.
GCTTGATGCTCCATCAAAAGTTCCAGCGTATCCCATTGCGCCTGCATCATGTGCGGCAAAGCTTGGCACCGCAGCGGATCTTCTTTCAGCACCAATGCACGGTCTTCCATCTCCGCTACATAATGCTCATCCACATCGATCATGTTTTCAAACGCATAGCCTTTTGGGCCTGCGGGCACATGCGGCTCCATATTCACGGAATACATATATTTGTCTTCATGAAACGGAAATGGAAATCGCTTGATGTTTTCAGGACTGTTGCGCGCCGTGAAATCGTGGCGGAAAGTTTCTTGTCTGAATTTAATGTTCATCTCATCATCCTTTACAGATCAAGCGTTATGCTCTGGCCCTTGAGACGCGACACGCAGACCATAATTTTTTGGCCCGATGCCTTGTCTTCTGGTTCCAAAAAAATATCATGATGTTCGATCGTGCCATCACACGAAATGACATTGGTTTCGCATTGACCACATGCGCCACCACGGCAAAGATAAGGCGCGTCTATGCCTGCGGCTTCTGCGGCCTCCAAGATGCTTTGGTGTGTGCCCACTTCTACCTGTTTGCCGGATTTTTTGAAGTTCACATGGAATGATTTACCCGGAGGTGGGGCGAGGAATTCTTCCGAATGCAAACTTTCTTTTGGCCAGCCTAATTCGCGGGCTTTGCCTAAAACGCCTTTGATCATGCCTTGCGGCCCGCACACATATAGATGTGTGCCGAGCGGCTGTGCAGCTAGTAATCTCTCAGTTGGGATGAAAAGTTTTTCTTCATCGCAATAAACGTGGATGCGATGTGCGCCGTAACGTTCCTGCAACACCTGCCAGTATGCACCGTGGGTTCTGGTGCGCACTGCATAATGCAGTTCAAAATTTCGCCCTTCGCGCTGCATCTGATCCATCATCGCCATCATAGGAGTAATGCCAATGCCACCAGCGAATAACAAATGCTTGCGACCACGTTGATCATAAGGAAAAAGATTGATCGGCTGACTCACAATAAGCGTATCGCCCACTGAAACATTATCATGCAAATAATGCGAACCACCGCGCGAGTTTTCGACGCGCAAAACACTGATCTCAAAGCCACTGCGATCAAAGGGTGATGACATGAGTGAGTATGGCGTTCGGCGCAGAATTTCACCGTCGCGCATCGCCACCACAATATGTGCACCGCCTGAGAACACGGGGAATGGTTCACCATCCACACGCTCAAAGCGAAAGCATTTCACTGCGTCGGCCACCTTGGTGATCTTAGCTACGCGCACGGTCATTTCGGTATTAACCGTCATGGAAACATCAACTCTGGCGCAGGCGCAGTGCCTGGTTCTTCGGCATCAATGCACACACCCTGAAACGCCGCAATGCGTCTTGAATAATGATCGCGCACCAGAAGTGAAAGCCCGCAATTTGGACAAATATAGGGGCTGGTTTTCACATCATCAGTAATGCCTTTGCAATGCACACATTGCACACGCCGTGCTTCTGAACCGCGATGCTCGGTGCGGATCGAATAAAAATCTATGCCACATTCAATTGCCACTTGCATCACTTGGCCAATGAAGCCTTCTGTGCCGGACACATAAAGCCTGAGACCCATCTTGGCATTCTGCAACATGGCCCGCAGACGGTAGAGCAAAATAGGAATCGTCGGCGCGCTCCATAAATCATGGGGCTTCAAAGATGTAAGTCGCGTGGCGGGGCCGACACACAGAAACTCCGATGTCGCCAAGAAGTTAGAACCAACAGCTTTGACTTGGTCAAGCACAGCCTCAACACCCTCGCCTTCAACGGCAAAGATGTGGCGCCTCGCATGTGCGTCGATGCCAAGCCTAGTGTAGACCGGTCTGCTCTTGATCCCTTTGACTAACATTTAGCCAACAGCCGTCCTCTTTTTCTTTTCTGGATCATCAAACGTAATGGTGTGCGCAATCGCTGACGCCTGCACATTTTTGCCGCGCACTTCCAGCTTTGTGCCTTGCTTGGCATAGGGCACATCAACACGCATGATGGCCATGCTTTTTTTGGTCAGCTTGGAATAGCTTGGGCAAGTGATGACGCCAACTTTCTTTCCATCAGCCCAAACTTCATCGCCACCATCGGTGATCTTATCGCTATCAATCAGTAGTCCAAAAATCTTGAAGCGCTCTTTGCCCTGAAGCTTATAGTGCTCTTCATAACCACGGAAATGTACCTTGCCAGGGCTCACTGTAAAATTGAGACCAAGCTCCCACAGGCTGTCGCCGGGTGGCTGATCAGCGAAGTGATACATTTGTGAATTATCATAGGGATAAAATAGCAGATAACTTTCGACGCGCAGAAAATCGAGCGTGGTGAAGCAGACTGGCATGACACCAAGCGATTTTCCTTGTTCCAAAATCGTATCCCAGATCATCGGCGCATCTTGGCCACGGCAGAAAATTTCATAACCGCGCTCGCCTGTATAACCCGTGCGCGAGATCATAACAGGCGCGCCAAACAGAGTTGTTTGCATGTGATGGAAGTATTTGAGATCACGAATACCGGGAACGTGTTTTGATAAAAATTCAACAGCCATTGGGCCTTGCAAAGAGAGATCATGCAGATCATCATCAAACAGCACTGCGCAATTGCGACCCGCCGCAGCCTTGCTGATTTCTTCGTGACCAGAGCCTGACCCATGCACGAGCATCCATGCGTTAGGGCCCGTGCGATACAAAACACAATCATCGGTAAACATGCCACGATCATTCAACATGCAGGCATAGACTGATTTGCCGGGATAAACCTTGGTCACATCACGCGTGGTTATATAATCCAGAACGGCGATTGCATGCGGGCCAACAAGATGCACTTTTTTGAGGCCAGACACATCCATCAAGCCCGCCTTGGTGCGCACAGCTGCGTGTTGATCGAGAATATCAGCGTCATAGGTCCAAGCTGTTCCCATGCCGCTCCAATCTTCAAGTTTTGACCCCAAAGCGCGGTGACGATCACCTAAAACTGAAAATCTCCAAGACAACCCCATGCCCCAACTCCTTCGCGTTTCTCTGTCTTATGTTTCCTTTGCGGAAACTATTGTTCACCACTGTAACGCGATTTCAGAGAGTTTCAAGCGCGATATTCATGCTTAAATAGCCGCTCGTTTGTTAGGCACTTTGCAGGTTCAGTCTTTGCTATATCTCAGCTAGTGAACGGCGGGTTGGGTCTCAATGTGGCGGAAATATCGTCGGATTCAAATCAGTTCAGGTGAAAGCCTAGATCCACAGCATAAGCTCCAAATGGTTTTGTCAAAAATCTTTGAATTATTCAATTTGAACTCAACACAATGACCGAGCTTCAATGAAGCCGATATGAAATATTTAATTATTTTGGCGCAAATTGCGAATACGGTCAAATAGAACCGCAATTAGAATTGCGCTGCCGATAAACACCCCTTGCCAAAAAGCATTGATGCCGAGTAGTCCCAGACTGTTGCGAATAATTTCGATGAGTGCCGCGCCAATCAATGCGCCAATTGCAGTGCCGGAACCGCCTACCAAAGCCGCGCCACCAATCACTGCAGCAGCGATAACCTGAAGCTCTAATCCAGTGCCAATGTTGGTGGTGATTGCGCCAAGCCAACCCGTTTGTACGATTCCAGCAATGCCCGCTGTCAAAGACGAAATCATATAAACCGCGACTTTAATCGGCTTGACTGGAACGCCAGTGAGCGTGGCGGCATGCTCATTGCCCCCGATGGCAAAGAGGTAGCGGCCAAATCTCGTCCAGCGCAATATAAACCCAGCTATCAATGCTAGCACGACCATGTAGAGAACTGGATTTGCGATCCCAAAAAAAAATGCGCCTCCGCCAAGTGAAAGGAGTTTTTGGTGGTCAGGGCCAAACTCAAACACCACAGTATTGCCTGAAGCGACCATGGCCAAACTTCGGGCAATCGACAAAGTGGCGAGGGTCACAACAAAGGGTGGAAGGCCAATATAAGCAATGAGAATGCCATGAAATGCGCCAACAGCGAGTGCTGAAAGAAGTGCTGCGGCAATGCCAATTTCAATTCCATAGCCAGCATGCATCACGACGCCTAAGACCATGCTACAAAGACACAATACTGAACCAACCGAAAGATCGATTCCGCCAGTGATGATGACCATCGTCATGCCAAGCGCAATTATAGCAACGAAAGTGACGTTGCGCGTAATATTGTAAAGATTTTTAGATGTCGCAAATGAATCTGTCGCGAAAGACAAAAACAAACAAGCTGCGATCACCGCAAGAAACACCCAAAACGTCTGGCTGTTAAAAACATTGGTTTGCCAACTTTGTTGCTTTTGATCGATGGCTTTATCGAGCGTCGTCATTATACTTGACCCTTATGGCTAAGAACTTTTTTGCAACATGGCTTCATGCCTTTTCAATTGCGCCAGTGATCAGGCCAGTGACTTCTTCAGGGGAGGTTTGAGCAATCTGCTTATCAGCAACCTTACTTCCTGGGCGCAAAACGATCACTCGGTCTGCAACGTCAAACACATCGGGCATACGGTGGCTGATCAGTACAACAACAATTCCTTGATCACGTAAGCGCCGAATAAGATTTAAAACTTCGGCAACCTGACGCACAGAGATGGCCGCCGTTGGTTCATCCATCAAAACGATCTTGGGTTGGTCAACCTTGTGCGGGCAATTGCAATAGCCTGTCTTTGCCCACCTGACATTTGCTGAACCAAATCACGGGGGCGTGTTTCCGATTTTAATTCGGCAAAAATTTGCGCCGCGTGTTTATACATCGACGCGTAATCCAGAATTTTCAACGGGCCAATGTTGCGTCTCAGTTCGCGTCCGAGAAACACGTTTGCGGCCGCTGTCAGATTATTGCAAAACGCCAAATCTTGATGGACAATTTCAACGCCGTGTTGGCGAGCGTCCAAGGGGCTATGCAGAACCAGTTCTCGTCCTTCCATCCTCATCGTGCCATGGCTCGGCCTAAAATTACCCGCTATCATTTTAGCAAGAGTTGATTTTCCCGCACCATTGTCACTCATCAAGCCAACAACTTGGCCGGCCTCAAGCGTGAAGGACACATCATTCAGGGCCTGAATCGCACCAAAATTTCGTTAAATATTTGAAAGTTCCAAAATGGCCATAAGTTTTCGACGCCCACGCTTTGTTAGAACTGCCTGCCCGCTTTTTATCGCTTACGCGTTTGTGAACCTTTTTCAAAAGATGCACATAGCTTGCGGCACATGTCAATCAATTGTCCTACAATTGCGAGGTTTTGAAAAATTAAACTTTCAAAGCTATTATTTGTATAATAATTGATAACTCGTCCCAAGGATATACTGTGGGATTGAAACTTAATAACTGATGATCTGCTTGAACAAGCAATAAGCTCATTTCGGTTAAGTGTACTTTTCCGCTTGGTAATCTTGCAGGTGTAAATTGATGGACAATTCGAAGCCATCGCAACTTGGGAGGAATAAACTAAAATGAAAAAGACTCTTTTATTAGTTGTAGCCGCAGCAGCTCTAGCACGTGGTGCAGGGCAAGCTGAAGCCAAAAAAAACTTGGTTATTGTTGTGAAAGGTTTGGACAATCCATTCTTTGAAGCAATCCATCAGGGTTGTGAAAAGTGGAATAAAGAGAATGTAGACTCGGAGTATGCGTGCTTCTACACTGGCCCTGCGTCAACTTCTGACGAAGCTGGTGAAGCGCAGATCGTTCAAGATATGCTCGGCAAAGCTGATACTGTTGCCATGGCAATTTCGCCGTCAAACGCAAAACTGATTGCTCAAACATTGAGGACTGCTAATCCAACTATTCCAATCATGACGCTTGACGCAGATTTATCCGCGGAAGATTCTGCACTGCGTAAAACTTATCTTGGCACGGATAACTATATGATGGGTTCGCGCATCGGCGAATATATCAAGAAAGCCAAGCCTAAGGGTGGCACAATTTGCACCATTGAAGGTAACCCCGGCGCTGACAACATTCTACGCCGGGCCCAAGGTATGCGCGATACATTGACGGGCCCAAAAGGGACTTGCTGCACTGGCGGGCCAAGGCGGTTGGACGGAAGTGGCAGGTTGCCCCGTATTCACCAACGATGATGGTGCCAAGGGCGTTCAAGCGATGACCGATATTCTTGCTGCAAACCCTAAACTCGACGCATTTGGAATTATGGGTGGTTGGCCACTGTTTGGGGCTCCCCAGCCATATCGTGATCTGTTCAAACCATTGGCCGCGAGGATTGCCAGCAATGACTTCGTTATTGGTGCAGCTGATACCATTGGTGATGAAGTAGCGATCGCCAGCGAAGGCTTAGTCACAGCACTCGTTGGCCAACGTCCATTTGAAATGGGTTACAAGGCTCCGAATGCGATGATTGCGCTGATCAAGGGTGAGAAAGTTGAATATCCAATTTTCACCGGACTTGATGAATGCACAAAAGACACTGTTGCAACTTGCATCCAAAAATAATCTTTGGTGCGGCTTGTGGTTGACGAGACTATAAGTCGCGGCAAGTTGAATCGTTTTAGCCGACAATTGGTCTCCTCCGGTTGTCGGCTAATCGTTTTAGTGTAGGGTCGATTGCCGCGCTGTTCACATTTTTTTATTTAGTAGGAAAATGAAATGACAAAACGAATTGTATTCACGGGCGGGACAGGCAAGGCTGGTCGCCATGCAGTGGCCTATTTGTTGTCAAAGGGCTATTCTGTTCTCAATGTCGATTTAAAGCCGCTTGATCTGCTGGGTGTCAACACGCTGATTACAGATCTGACGGACAGTGGCCAAACATTTAATGCTCTGACAACTCATTTTGGTTTTGATGGTTACGATAAAGGCAGACCACCTTCGACTCGCTGCCAATGTGATGAGCACCTACAACGTCATTGAAGCAGCTATGAAGCTGGGTGTGCGAAAAGTGATTTTTGCATCGTCCGAAACCACCTACGGAGTGTGCTTTGCTGAAGGCGACAAAGACTACCACTCTTTTCCACTAGAAGAAAACTATGACTCAGACCCGATGGATTCATATGGTCTCTCGAAAGTCGTCAATGAAAAAACCGGCCGGGCATTTGCAGCACGCTACGGCGCAGACATTTATGCTCTGCGTATAGGCAATGTTATTGAGCCCCATGAATACGGCGCTTTCGTAGAATATTTAAAAAATCCAGTGATGCGCAAACGCAATGCGTGGAGTTATATTGACGCACGCGATCTGGGTGAAATCGTGCATCTTTGTTTACAGAAAGACGGCCTCGGCTATCAGGTATTTAATGCCGTCAATGATACCATCACTGCGGATTTGCCGACCAAAGAATTTTTGGCTAAATACGCGCCAAACACCCCAATCACGCGCAAGATGGGTGAATTTGAAGCGCCACTTTCAAATCGCAAAATCCACGACGTACTTGGCTTCAAAGAACAGCACTATTGGCGCGACTACTTGCCAAAATAAACTCATCTAAAAGCGCCTTGTCAATGCAATCCGAATTGCTTCTAATTTTAAATCTTATGTGTGTCTGATCGACACAATCTATCTCCTTGAGCGAGTATTATAATCTCAAGAGACGAGAACCAAACCGTTGCAAGTCCATTCAAGATTTTAGTTCTTTGATCACAGCTGATTTGAATGCCTCTCGTCAAACGCATAGCCGCTGCTCCGAACTGTTCTGATGGGGTCATTCTCTTTCCCGCGCGACAGGTTCTTCCGCAGACGGCCAACATGAACATCGACTGTTCGTTCATCAACTTCCGCATCACTTCCCCAGACGCGGTCAAGCAATTGTGCGCGGCTATAGACACGACCTGGTGATTGCATCAAATATTCAAGCAGCCGAAACTCAGTTGGAGAGAGCGAGATTTCGCGCACTCCCCGGGTCACGCGTTTTTTGGTGCGGTCTAATGTGATGTCACCAAAAGTGAATTCTTCCGCAACTGTTTCTGGCCGCGCACGACGCAAAATAGAACGGATACGAGCCATAACTTCAGGAATAGAAAATGGTTTGACAATATAGTCGTCCGCTCCCGTTGCAAGGCCGCGCACGCGCTCGGCCTCTTCGCCACGCGCTGTCAGCATGACGACCGGCAATGAACGTGTTTCATCGCGAGCCCGAAGCAGTTTGCAAACTTCGATACCAGATAGGCCCGGCAGCATCCAATCGAGCAATACGAGGTCAGGCATTTCTTCGTTGATTGCTATATGGACTTCTTCTCCCGTTTCAATAACGCGGGTGCGGTAGCCTTCAGCTTTGAGATTGTATTCGAGCAGCTGGTGGATTGCTGCTTCATCTTCGACAATGAGAATGGATGCGGCCATTTTGCCCTCAGTCGTTGTTGACAGCTGAGAACGGCGTGACAGATGTTTTATCTTTTTTCGGACGTTTCTCTTTCAGCATTTCGCCATGAACGAGATAATAAATGTTCTCGGCAATGTTTGTGGCATGGTCGCCGATGCGCTCAATATTTTTGGTGGCAAACAGCAAATGCGTGCAGGCCCCAATCATGCGCGGGTCTTCCATCATATAAGTCAAGAGTTCGCGGAAGATAGAATTATAGAGGGCATCAATATCCTCATCATGCCGCCACACGTCCAAAGCTTTTTCAGAATCAGAAGTCGCGAATGCATCCAACACAAGTTTAAACTGGGCTTGTGATAGCTCACCCATTCGTACCAAACCTTTGGTTAAACGAGGCGGGATCATGTCATGAATAGCGTGCGAACGCTTGGCGATATTCTTAGCCAGATCACCAATGCGCTCTATGTCCGCGGCAATACGGATAGCCACCATGATATTGCGCAAATCCCTCGCCATGGGTTGGCGCTTGGCAATGGTGAGAACAGCTTTCTCTTCGATGGCAATTTCCATTGCGTCAATTTTTTCATCTGCTTGCACAACGCTGTCCGCCAGTTTTGTGTCGCGGTGGGTTAAGGCGTCAATGCTTTTGGCAAGCTGATCTTCTGCCATGCCGCCCATCTCAGAGAGCATGCTCTTGAGGCTGGCAAGATCGTCGTCGTAAGCTTTTACGATATGGTCTGACATGTTTTTCTCCTCAGCCAAATCGGCCGGTGATATAATCTTGGGTGCGCTTATCGCTTGGTTTGGTAAAAACGGTGTCCGTGTCGTTTACTTCCACCAACACGCCCAAATGAAAGAAAGCTGTAAGGTCGGAAACGCGCGCAGCCTGCTGCATGGAATGGGTTACAATCACGATGCAGAAATTCTTTTTAAGCTCGCTGATTAATTCTTCAATGCGGGCAGTAGCGATGGGATCAAGCGCTGAACAGGGTTCATCCATTAGGATAACTTCAGGGTTTACTGCGATGGCGCGGGCGATGCACAAGCGCTGCTGCTGGCCACCGGAGAGCCCAGTTCCTGGCTGTTGCAAACGGTCTTTCACCTCTTCCCAGAGGCCCGCTTTTTTCAAGCTTTCTGTCACGATGCGTTCCATGTCTTGTCTATCTTTGGCAAGACTGTGAATGCGCGGGCCGTAAGCCACGTTTTCAAAAATTGACTTCGGAAATGGATTGGGCTTTTGAAATACCATGCCGATGCGAGCGCGCAATTCCACGACATCTAGCTCTTTGTCGTAAATATCTGCACCATCAACCAGAATTTCGCCCTGCACGCGGCACGATGGAATGGTGTCATTCATCCGGTTGATAGTCCGCAGGAAAGTGGACTTGCCGCAACCTGACGGGCCGATGAAAGCCGAAACCGCACGATCCGGAATATCAATCGACAATTCCTTGATCGCCTGTTTGTCACCGTAAAAAACATTCACATTCCGTGCCGTTATTTTGGTAAACCGTTCGGTGAGAATTTTCGGCCCGTCATTTTTTTCCAAACTCATGTCATTCATGTTTACCACCGTCGTTCAAATCTATTGCGCAGGTATATGGCCAGCGCGTTTATACAAAACAGCACACCGAGCAGAACCAGAATTGCCGCCGCCGTGCGAGATTGAAACCCCGCTTCGGGTAAGTCAGACCATAAATAGACTTGCACTGGAAGCACCGTCGCTGCATCCGTGAATCCACCCGGAACATCTGCTATAAAGGCAATCATTCCAATCATCAGCAATGGCGCAGTTTCGCCCAACGCACGCGCCACGGCCAGAATTGTGCCTGTCAAAATACCCGGCATCGCCAATGGCAAAACGTGGTGAAACACTGCCTGCATATGGGATGCACCAACGCCAAGTGCTGCTTCTTTAATCGACGGTGGCACCGAGCGGACTGCGGCTCGTGACGCAATAATGATTGTCGGCAAAACCAGCAGCGCCAAAACAAGCCCACCGACTAAAGCAGTAGATCGAGGCAGGCCAAACACATTCAGAAAGACAGCAAGCCCAAGGAGTCCAAAGATGATGGAAGGGACAGCGGCAAGGTTGTTGATGTTAACTTCGATAAGATCTGTCAGGCGGTTCTTTGGCGCGAACTCTTCAAGATAAATCGCTGCTGCAACGCCAAGGGGCAAAGCAATCAAAAGTGTCACGCAAAGCGTGAGCAGTGAGCCAATCAGAGCGCCGCGAATGCCAGCGCTTGTCGGCTCACGCGAATCTCCATTGGTGAAAAAGTTGGTGGAAAAACCTGAAGTAATGCTACCTTTGTCTTGCAGTAATTTCAACCATCCACTCTGCTGCTCATCAATCTGCGCCGTTGCGCTGCCTTTCAAAAATAAGTCCGCTGCGGAATCGAGCGCCACGTTAATATTGACTTGCTTGCCAATCAGTGTGGGATCGTTCGACACCAATTTCTGCAAAGCATCGCCAGCATTAGCAGAAAGCAAACCGTTCAATTTCTTCTTGTCGCCGCGCGATGTCACATTCGGAAATTGTGAACGCCACGCGTCTTTGACCAGCCCTTGATAATCGCCGGCCTTTAGGTTTGCAGAATCGACTTTTGCAGGATCGACCAGAACAGTCAGTTGAGCCTGGTTGGTTTTAAATGCCGGCAGCGCTTTCGTCACAACGTCAAAAAGCAGGAACGCCAAAAATAATCCCGTAAGTATGATTGCAAACAACCCCATAGCCTTGAAACGGCGTTCAGAGCGATAGCGTTTTAAAGTGAGGGCCGACTTACTCATACTGTTCCTTGTATTTCCGAACCACCTTCAGGGCGATAATATTGAGCCCAAGTGTGATGACAAAAAGCGTCAGGCCAAGTGCAAAGGCCGAGAGCGTTTTAGCAGAGTCAAACTCCTGATCGCCCACAAGAAGTGTTGCAATTTGCACCGTTACGGTGGTGACAGCAGCCAGCGGATTGAATGTAAGATTGGCCGCAAGGCCAGCAGCCATAACCACGATCATAGTTTCACCGATGGCGCGCGATGTTGCAAGAATGAAAGCTGACACAATGCCAGGCAGCGCTGCGGGCAGAACCACGCGCTTGATGGTTTCGGATTTTGTAGCACCAATTGCATAAGACGCATCACGCAAAGACTGCGGCACGGCATTGATAATATCATCAGACAAAGAAGAAATTAACGGCACAATCATCATACCCATAACAAGGCCAGCAGCCAATGCCGATTCTGACGCGACCGAAAGTCCAAGCGCCTCACCAGATTGGCGGAGCAAAGGGGCCACAGTGAGTGCCGCAAAGAACCCAAGGACAACGGTGGGAATGCCAGCGAGCAATTCCAGAATCGGTTTGGCAATTTTACGAACGGTCGAACTCGCATATTCGGCAAGATAGATGGCAGACAAAATACCCAGAGGTGTGGCAACCACCATGGCTATCAACGTAATCAACAATGTGCCGCCTAAGAGTGGGATAATACCAAAAGAGCCTGGTTCAGCTGTTGGCGCCCAAACGGTGCCAAACAAAAACTGCCACAGCGGCACTTCGCCAAAAAAGCGCAGAGATTCATAAAGAACGGATAAGACAATTCCAATCGTGGTCAGCACAGCAACGCCCGAGGCCGACGCAAGCAAAACAAGGATCGCTTGTTCAATTCGGCGGCGCAGCTTGTAATTCGGTTTTACTATGGCGAGTGTGGCAGTCATCTGCTTCTCTTTAAAATTATTAACAAGGGCGGATCCGGTACATCCGCAGAAACCGCCCTTGCAGTGGACAACTAACCCTACTTTACCTTGTCAGCCGTCAGAATTGTCATGTCCTTCACGACCTCAGCAGATGCCGTAGCGTCAGCTGCAGGAAGAGGAATCAGGCCCTTATCAGCTAGATAGCCATCTTCGCTCAAGGCCTTCGCTGAGGTATATTCGCCAAGAAATTCAGTCATGCCGGGAACTTGACCTACATGTTGTTTTTTGGCGTAAATAAACAGCGGGCGCGAAACTCTATATGTGCCAGCAGCAATATTTTCGAAAGTTGGGATTTCGCCTTCAACTTTCGCAGCTTTAATTTTCCCAGTATTTTCTGCGAGGAAAGAATAACCAAACACACCAAAGGCTTTCGGGTTGGCTTCAAGCTTTTGCACAATCAAATTGTCGTTTTCACCAGCTTCAACATAAGCACCATCAGTGCGAATGGTTTTCCACACGGCTTCAAATGCCTTGGCATCAGATGTTTTGAGTGCAGCAAGTGTTTCAAATTTTTCAGCCCCTTTTTCTAAAACAAGTTCCGCAAAACTATCGCGCGTTCCTGATGTTGGCGGTGGGCCAAGCACTTCAATTTTTTCCGCAGGCAACGAAGCGTCGATCTCGTTCCACATTTTATATGGATTGTCGACTAGCTTGCCATCTTTGTCGGGCACTTGTTTAGCAAGTGCCATAAAAATCTGCTGTTTGGTGAATGCTGTTTCTGGGCCAGTGGCTGCATTTGCAATGGTTAAGCCGTCAAAACCAACTTTGATTTCAACGATATCAGTCACGCCATTTTTTACGCAAGTTTCAAATTCTGCCTTCTTGATCGGGCGCGACGCATTGGTAAAATCAGGCGTATCTTCGCCAACGCCAGCACAGAACAATTTAAATCCGCCACCTGTGCCAGTTGACTCAACAACTGGTGTCTTCATGCCAGAGGATTTACCAAAGCTTTCGGCAACCGCTGTGGTGAAAGGATAGACTGTCGATGATCCGACAATACGGATTTGATCGCGCGCCAAAGAAGGCGTGGCAGCAAGGGCCAAGATTGAAGTTGCGGCTGATAGTGTGAGTAAAAATCGGTTCATCGTTTAAATCTCCTGATGTCGTTGACAGAGGCTGTCTAGCGATCAAACATAAGATTTATGCGACGGTAAGATCACAGTTTTATGACAATACAAGACTATGATTTTGCGAGAGGAATTGAAATGGTGAAAGTAGAACCTTCACCTTCCTTGGAATTAACAACAAGTTTGCCCCGATGTCGTTGCACGATGTGTTTAACAATTGCCAGCCCCAATCCCGTGCCGCCGCGCGAACGACTTTCTTGAGTGTTCACTCTATAAAAGCGTTCAGTTAAACGCGGCAGATGAATTTCCGGTATGCCTTTTCCATAATCACGCACCGATAAAAGCCCGTGGCCGTCTAGGGCATAACAATCCAGTTCAATGCGACCGCCTCCACCACCATATTTAATTGCGTTTTCGAGAAGGTTTTGTGCCACTTGCAAAAGCTCTTCAGGATCGCCTGCAACGTCTATTTTCGAACTGGCTTTTAATTGCACCATCACGTTTGCAGCCTTTGCGGCAACCTCTAAATTTCCCTTGGTTTGCCGCGCCACATCAGTGAGCGATGTTTTGGTGTTAGGTTTTACATGTTCGTTCAACTCAATGCGGCTAAGCGTTAGAAGATCATCAATCAACCGCCTCATGCGCTGGGCTTGCGTTAACATCGTAACAAGAAATTTATCGCGCGCTTTCTCATCGTTTTTTGCTGCACCTTGCAAAGTTTCGATACCGCCAATGATGGAGGCAAGAGGTGTTCGCATTTCATGGCTGGCATTGGCAACAAAGTCCGAGCGCATTTTTTCAATGGCTTGCTCACGCGTAAAATCGCGCAGTTGCAAAAGAAGTTTTCCGCTTTCACCAATCGGCGCGATATGAACACCAAACTGCCGCGTAATCTTGCCACGACTTTCATATTCAACCGTAATGTGTGAATGCGTTTCGCGCGCCAATTTCAAGCCATGAGCTACGGCTTCGTTGCGCAACACCGAACTAATCGGCAGCCCGTCTGCTTTTAATTGCAAAGCATCAAGCGCCAACGCATTAGACATAACCACAATGCCCGATTCGTCCACAATGAGAGCAGCATCAGGCAGCGCATTAATAAAATCGAAAAACAATACAGCACCTCAAGTACGACTAGAGACACTGCATTAGCAGGTTTGAGCACTCTATCACAACTAACCATGAATCATACTTTGCGCAAAAGAAGTATAATTCAAACGGCTCTTCTGTTACTGAACTCAATCCCCTGAGAAATAATATTCGACCCATCATCCATGTGTCGGATATTGAGGGTGAGGTGGCCGCGATTGTCGAAGTTGGCTAGTTCCTATTGCCAGTTGGCAAAGCCAATTGGATGTAAGGTATCAATGGGATCATAAGTTAGATTGGTCTTGCCATCATTCGCTACCGCCAATTTTTCAATTTGCCCGATGCCGCGCAACGCGATAGAAAGCTTGATCTCAACTGAGGGGCTTAAGCGATGGATATTTCACGGCGTGGTTTTATGGCTTCGGCTTTATCGACTGGAATTTTGTTGAGTGCCCAAGGCCGAACGGTGGCAAGCGAACCCTTCAAAATCAACACCTCGGAAGCCAAGGCTGTTGAATATAAATTTCAGCGCCGCGATATGGCTTATGAGGCGAATGTGCCAGTTGGCACGATTGTGGTCGATCCGCATCATGGTTGGCTTTATCATATGATCGATGTGGGCCAAGCGACACGTTATGGTGTCTCGTTAGGTAAGTCTGCCAAAGCTTGGTCGGGCGTTGTTACGATCAACCGCATGGCGGAATGGCCTGTGTGGACGCCAGCCCCCTATCATATTCAAGTGAAGCCCGAGCTTGCCAAATATTTACCGGGCGGTATGCCGGGCGGGCTTGATAATCCTTTGGGGGCACGCGCCCTTTATCTTTACAAAGGCCAAGTCGATACCATCAACCGCATTCATGGCGGAGCGAAGCCTTTAGACATCGGACAGAAACACACTGCAGGCTGCATCGGCATGTTGAATGTAGATGTGGTGCATCTTTATGCCAATGTGCAAGTGGGCACGCAGGTTTTGATGTTGGCATGAGCCTATGTATTTTAGCTTATTTAATCATAAACCTAATGCCATAAGCCACGCGGAACCCAATAATGCATAACCCACCACCATGGCAATGCTAGTCAGAATGCTGAAAGGCGTCAGCCAGTCCCACCAGCCACCTGAATAAGCTCGCCCAACCATCGGAATGCATTGCACCAACGCGCCAACAGCTAAGCCTTGAGACAATGCTGCAATGGTTGACCCGCCGCTGAAAGCCCAATCCCACAGGAATTGGCCGCGTTTGGTGTGCCACCGAAATTCAAAAGCAACGCCGCGCAAAACAAGAGCGAGTAACATCGCTGTCAGAGGCACATACAGCGCCGGAAGTAAAACCGCATAGGCCAATGGAAAGACTGCCAACAATCCACCGCCGCCCAGCACCAGCCAAGTTTCATTGCCGTCCCAAACAGGGGCAACGGAATTCATCATGATATCCCGGTCATGTGTTGTTTTGGCGAAGGGAAATAAAATACCCACGCCCAAATCAAATCCATCGAGGATCACGTAAGCCAATACAGCAAAGGCAATCAGCCCAGCCCAGATAAATGGAAGGTCTAATGTCATCATTTGCTCCTATTCGCCTGCGGCTAAAGCGGGACGTGGTGTAATGCCCGCAGCATGCATTGGCCGATGTTCAATTTCAGGATTGACATAATCTGGAGATTTTTTGACCAAGCGCAGCATGTAAAATACGCCCGCGGCATAAACCGCAAAATAGATAATTACAAATGCCACGAGCGAGGCACCGACGGCTGGTGCGGCCACCGGCGACAATGATTGCGCGGTCGTGAGCAGGTCGTAGACCGTATAAGGCTGGCGGCCCATTTCTGTGGTCACCCACCCTGCCAGAACCGCGATAAATCCAGTTGGTGTCATAATCAAAGCCACGCGGTGCAACCAACGATCCTGATAGAGTTTTGTCCCTTGGAAACGGCTTAGCAAACTCCATATGCCCACACCTAACATCAAAAAGCCGATGCCAACCATAATGCGGAAGCTGTAGAAAACTATGGCTGCAGGTGGCCGCTTATCTTTTGGGAAATCTTTGAGTCCCTTGATTTGCCCATCCAAACTGTGGGTGAGTATCAGGGCACTGAGTTTCGGGATAGCAATCTGATATCGCGTAATTTCGGCAGCATCATCAGGTATGCCAAACAAGATCAATGGTGATCCTTGCTCGGTGTCATAAGCACCCTCCATTGCAGCTATTTTAGCCGGTTGATATTCCAGCGTATTCAGCCCGTGAATGTCACCCGCTACAATCTGAAGCGGCGCTACGATCACCGCCATCCACATGGCCATGGAAAACATTTTGCGTGCTGCCGGAGATGTGTTGTCTCTGAGCAAATGCCAAGCGCCAATACCACCCACCACGAATGCAGTTGTGAGGTATACCGCCAAAACCATATGCACAAATCGATAGGGAAATGATGGGTTAAAAATAATTGCCAACCAATCTTCAGGCACAAATTGGCCTTTGTTATTGATCGAATAACCTGCTGGAGTTTGCATCCAGCTGTTAACCGCCAAAATCCAAGTGGCCGAAATCAATGTGCCAGCTGCCACCATGCAGGTGGCCAGATAATCCAACCCCGCACCCACGCGCTTTTCGCCAAATAACATGACGCCCAAAAAGCCAGCTTCGAGAAAAAATGCTGTCAACACTTCATACCCCATCAGGGGCCCTATAACTGGGCCTGCCTTGTCCGAAAACACGCTCCAATTCGTGCCAAACTGATAAGCCATAACAATGCCCGACACGACGCCCATGCCAAAGGCCACAGCGAAAATCTATTTCCAGAAATTAAAGAGATATTTGTAAACTTGATTTTTCTTCCACAGCCAGAGGCCCTCAAGTACTGCGAGATAACTGGCGAGCCCTATCGAAAATGCTGGAAAGACAATGTGAAACGACACAGTGAACGCAAACTGCATTCTGGCGGGCGTTAAAGCAGTTAAATCCGTGATCATGGTTAGGACCTTCAAGGAGATCTCAAACTAAACATAAATTGATGCTAACGTATGGTGATGCTCATGATGTGCGACACAATCCCCCAGAGTAGATATACTTAAAGAACCGCGCGTCTGATCAACCAAAAGTATAAGCTGTAAGGCAACAGCCGCGCAAATTTTAAGATTGCTACAAACCGTGTTGGATAGGCCACTTCAAATTTGCATTTGGCTAGGCCTTCAATTGTGCGGCGCGCTGCGTCTTGTGGTGTCATTAAAAACGGCATGGGGAAATCATTGGCTTTAGTCATCGGAGTTTCGACAAAGCCTGGGTTCACGACACTTATAGTAATTCCAAGTGCGCCCAGTTCTGGTTTTAGGCTTTCTGCGAGATTAATGAGCGCTGCTTTGGTTGGGCCATAAGCTGCGGCTTTGGGGAGGCCTGTATAGCCAGAGACCGACGCGATCCACGCGATGTGGCCTCGCCCGCGCTGGCGCATGATGGGCACCAGCACGGAGAGAGCGTTCACGACGCCCATATAATTTACATTCAGGATCGAGGCAAAAAGTTCAGGCTTAATCTGATCCATGGCGATGGGTGCATAGGCGCCTGCCCCCATCAATGCCAAATCAATCGGGCCTAATTCCGTTTCGATCTTTGCGATGGTTTTGACCACAGCTTCAGCTTCGGTCACGTCAAGCGGATAGGGCATAATGTTTGGCCCCATGTTTTCCAGTTTCTCGGCGCTGCGGGCTGAAACCGCCACCTTCACGCCAGCTGCCGCCAATTGCAGCGCCACTTCGCGGCCAATGCCGCTGGAAGCACCCGTAATCCACACTAATTTCCACGGCAGAGGGGCTGTCATTTTGATTTTCTCACTTTCACTTCTGGTGAACGCTGCCAAGTAATTGCCGGATCATAACAAATTTGCGAGCTTTTGAACCTTTCCGTTTCGGCCACCGTAAACATCATTTAGAATAACATATAAGGTTCATTTAAATTGAGTTCTCTTAAAATTGCTGTCGTCGGGTCTGGGATTTCGGGGCTTTCAGCGGCTTGGCTTTTGTCGCAACGACATGATGTTACTTTATTTGAAGGCGAGGCCCGCGTCGGTGGTCATTCCAATACGGTTCAGGTTAGGGTTCCTGAGGGTGAAGTTTCGGTTGATACTGGCTTTATAGTTTATAATGAGAAGACCTATCCCAATCTTACTACAATGTTTGATTATTTGAGCGTGTCAACAGCCGCTTCGAATATGGGCTTTGCGGTTTCTCTTGGGCGTGGCGCTTATGAATATTCCGGTGCTGGCATTGGCAGCTTTATTGGCCATGCCAGCAATCTATGGAACGCTGGCCATTGGCGCATGATGCGCGATCTTGTGCGGTTTTTTAAAACGGCGCGTGGTGCAGTTGAATCAAGTGCTCAAGGTATTTCGTTGCGACAATTTTTGATTGATCATGAATATTCGCCGGAATTTATTGAGCACCATTTGTTACCCGTTGCAGGGGCCATATGGTCGTCATCGCCTTCGCAAATGTTAGATTATCCTGCACATTGTTTTTTAAATTTTTGCGAAAACCATGGACTCCTCAATTTCTATGATCGCCCACAGTGGCGCACTGTTGAAGGAGGCTCAACAGAATATGTGCAGCGGTTGATTGCTGATAGTCGTATGAAGGTGGTGACGAATTGTCCTATTCAACGTGTCGAACGTTCTCTTTTTTCAGTTACACTTTTGGGCGGTGATGGATTTCACCAGAGCTTTGATCAAGTGGTTTTGGCCACTCATGCTGATCAAGCATTGAAGATGCTAGCCGCGCCGAGCTTGGCCGAAACCGAACTTCTGACGCCCTTTCATTATGCCAAAAACCGCGCCATACTTCATAGTGATGAAAGCTTTATGCCACGGCGCAAAAGGCTTTGGTCAAGCTGGAATTATGTGAGCGACAAACATGAGGCGACGTCAAGTTCAGTGACCTATTGGATGAATGCGCTTCAACCTTTGCAAACAAAAACCAATCTTTTCGTGACGCTTAATCCTGAGCGCGAACCGAAATCAGTTGTTCAAGAATTTAGCTACGCCCATCCGATTTTTAATGCACAGACAAGCGAAAATCAAAAGCACCTCTGGTCGCTTCAGGGTGAAAATCACACGTGGTTTTGTGGGGCACATTTTGGCGCTGGATTCCATGAAGATGGTTTGCAGTCGGGCCTTGCTGTCGCTGAACAATTGGGCGGCGCACTTCGCCCTTGGAAAGTGGCGCACCAAAATTCCCGCATTCATGTGACCCAGTCAAAGCCACATGAAAAACCAAATTTTCTTGAGGCTGCGGAATGAGCAAACTCACTTCATGCCTTTATGTAGGTGAAGTGATGCATCGCAGGTTGGCCCCTTTGCGCCATGAGCTGAGATACAAAGTTTATAATTTATTTGTTGATGTTGATGCTCTGCCAAATTTAGGCTTGAAATTATTGAGCTATAATCGCTACAATCTGTTTGGTGTGAAAGACCAGGACTTTGGCGATGGCACGAATATCAAGGAATATATTTGGGCGCTGGTAAAGCATGCACCTGAAGGCGCAAAAATCAAACGTATATTTATGTTTTGTTATCCCAATGTGCTGGGCCGGGTGTTTAATCCACTTACCACTTATTATTGTTTTGATGAGCAAGAAAATTTAGCGCTCATGGTTTATGAGGTGAGCAACACATTTGGTGAGCGGCATTCTTATGTTGTGCCCGTGGATGACACCAATCAGCAATCTACGCCTAAGCGATTTTATGTTTCTCCTTTCAACAAAGTGGAGGGTCATTATGATTTTACCATCGCCCCTCCCGGTGATGAATTGAAGCTGGGTATTAGGCTGACTGATTCAAACGGCCCCAGTTTTAACGCCTGGTTTACAGGTCAAAAACAAGAATTGACCGACGGCGCATTGTTGCGCTCCTTCTTCAGTCTTCCCCTGCTGCCGCTCAAGATTATCGGCGGCATTCACTGGGAAGCCTTGAAGCTTTGGATAAAGGGCATGCGCTTGCAAACGCGCCCTGCTCCCATTATGCCACCAACGACTATTTCAAAAACTGCCAAACATCAGGTGAAATCGCCATGACCAAAACTCTGCAGGCCTACATTGTTACACTCATCGTTTTTGTGGCCATCGATATGGTTTGGTTGATATGGGTGGCGCGGTCAACCTATGCGGCTGAATTGGGCGACCTTATTCGCAAGCAGCCCAACATTATGGCGGCAGTTGCTTTTTATCTTATGTTTGCTGCAGGTCTGGTTTTCTTTGCAGTAATGCCAGGATTGAAAGCGGGCTCGTTAATACAGGGTTTAGCACTCGGCGCAGCATTGGGTTTTGTGGCTTATGGCACTTATGATCTGACCAATCTTTCAGTGATGAATGGTTTTGGATTTAAAATTGCCATGATTGATTTGGTGTGGGGCACATGCGTTTCAGCAATCACTAGCATCATAGCATGTGCCATCGTATCGCGGTTTGAATAGCTCTACTCTGCTGCCTGCAATTTGCTAACTTCCGTTGGCTTGAGTTTAACAAGTGCTTTAGCAAACATTTCCGCTAGGTTTTGGGCAGCCACATCGTAAGCTGATTTATCAGTCCAGCATTGACGCGGAGTAAGTAATTTGTGATCAACCCCGTTGACCCTCAAAGGTACTGCAAACTCAAAGTTTTCGTCAATTCGACAAGCTATATCATCAAGCTCACCAGACAAGGCTGCATTCAATAGCGCCCTTGTAGCAGAAAGTTTGATTCTCGAACCAACGCCATAAGCACCGCCGGTCCAACCCGTGTTCAGCAGGAAACACCGCACTCCGTTTATGGCCATAAGTTCGCCCAGCATATTGGCGTAGAGCTTTGGATGACGCGGCAAAAATGGTGCGCCGAAACAGGCTGAGAATGTTGCTTCGGGCTGTTTCACGCCGCGTTCTGTTCCAGCAAGCTTGGCAGTATATCCAGCGAGATACATATCCATGGCTTGTTTTGGAGAAAGCTTTGCGATGGGTGGCAAAACACCAAATGCATCTGCACACAGCATGATGATAGTCTGAGGTGCTGGCCCAATGCGCGTTGCTGAAGAGTTACCGATTACATTTAGCGGATAGGCCGCGCGGGTATTTTCCGTCAACGATACATTAGCGAAATTTGGCAAGTGCGTAATTTCGTCCAGCACGATGTTTTCGAGAATTGTTGCCTCAAGATTAGCAGCACGGAAAATATCTGGCTCAGCATCAGCATTGAGATTGATCGCTTTTGCATAGCAACCATTTTCCATGTTGAAAATACCGGCATCGCTCCAGCCATGTTCATCATCTCCAATCAAAACACGTGCAGGATCAGCAGAGAGCGTGGTTTTACCTGTACCAGAGAGACCAAAGAAAATCGCTGTATCGTCATTCACTCCAACATTGGCCGAGCAATGCATGGGTAACACATCCGCTTGCGGCAAAACATAATTGAGATATGTAAAAACAGTCTTCTTCATTTCACCAGCGTAAGCTGTGCCCCCGATCAACACGAGTTTATTGGTGAAGTCGATAGCGATCACAGTTTCAGATTTTGTACCATGGCGCACCGGATCAGCTTTAAAACTTGGCAGATCAATAATCGTCAGTTCACTGATGAATGATTGCGCAGTTGTGGGTTTCAAAAGATGGCGCATGAACAGACTGTGCCAAGCGAACTCAGTGATCACGCGTGTATTGAGTTGGTGGGTTGGATCAGCACAAGCTTCTAAATCTTGCACATAAAGTGACTTCAAGCGGGCGTGAGCCAAAAAATCCGCTTTGAGGCGCTCGAAGTGATTGGGGCTCATTGCTTGGTTATTGTCCCACCAAACTTGACCAGCGGTGTTATCATCCATGACGATGAATTTGTCTTTGGGGCTGCGGCCTGTGTGATCACCCGTCGTGGCCACCAAAGCACCAGTCGCCGTCTCAATCGCTTCGTCATCAGCCAACGCCTGAGCTTTCAGCACCGCGGCGTCTTCATTCCAAGATATTGATTTCAACCAACGCAAGCCAAGCTCTGAAAGCTCGGAGCGAATTTGTGGATGGCCTTGGGCCGCAGATGTTGAATCTATCATGATGCCTCTCCCTGTTGTATCGAGAGACCATGGCTGATTGA
>JAYVPZ010000323.1:0-1509 GCA_043757105.1 Aestuariivirga sp.
TCTGATTTCGATGCCTACGCATTGTCTCAGGACAAAGTTTCTAAACTTTGGCAGAAACAGAAAGACTGGACGTATCAAGCGATTCAGAATACGCTTCACATGGGCTGGTTCTCATCGGATCGTACGATCAGGGAATATGCTAAAGAAATTTGGAATGTACCCGTCGCATAAGGCGGGACAGAAAGAGAAACGGAATGGCCGAACCGAAGTGGAAAACCAACGGCCCTGAAATCGAAGCCATTGTGAATGGCCGGCATGCTGACCCGTTTAAAGTTTTGGGATTGCATGCGTCTGGAAAATCTTGGATTGCCCGGGCGTTTATTCCAGGTGCAGAAAAGGTTTCAGCGCAAACATCAGATGGCAAAAACCTTGGCGAATTGATACGTCGCCATGATGCCGGTTTTTTTGAAGGCCAGATCAAAACAACCAAGGCGCAAGTTTTACAATTTGCCTGCTCCAATGCAGGCGGCTCTTGGATTGTGACGGATGCTTATTCGGTGGGCCCCGTGCTTGGGCCACAGGATGATTATTTTATGGCGGAGGGAAATCACCTTCGTCTTTATGATAAGCTGGGTGCTCATCCGCTTAAAATGGACGGCATTGACGGTGTGCATTTTGCGGTTTGGGCACCAAATGCTGAGCGCGTTTCGGTGGTTGGTGATTTCAACGCATGGGACGGCCGCCGCCACGTCATGCGCAAGCGGATGGATGTGGGCATTTGGGAAATTTTTGTGCCCGCCGCGCATGAAGGCCAAGGCTATAAATATGAGTTGATGGGCAAGGACGGAAATCTATTGCCACTTAAATCCGATCCTTATGGCTTTGCCGCGGAGCTTCGTCCCAACACGGCTTCTAAGGTGACGCGCACTGATAATTTCAAATGGTCTGACGAAGCCTATTTAAAATCTCGCGTCGCGCCTGATAAACGCCGCGTGCCCGTTAGCATTTATGAAGTGCATCTGGGTTCATGGCGCAAGAAGAATGGCGACCTGTTTTTGAGCTATGATGAATTGGCCGAGCAATTGATCGGTTATGTGAAAGATATGGGCTTCACGCATATCGAGCTATTGCCCGTCAGCGAGCATCCTTATGATCCGTCTTGGGGTTATCAACCCACCGGATTGTTTGCGCCCACGTCGCGCTTCGGTGATCCGCATGGATTTGCGCGGTTTGTGGATAAGGCTCACGCAGCTGGCATTGGGGTTATTCTGGATTGGGTGCCCGCTCACTTCCCGACCGATCAACATGGACTCTCGAATTTTGATGGCACAGCGCTTTATGAACATGCCGATCCGCGCCAAGGATTTCACCCTGATTGGAACACGGCCATTTTTAATTTTGGTCGGAAAGAAGTTATCAGCTTTCTGTTGAACAATGCACTGTTTTGGCTGGAGCGTTATCATCTTGATGGCCTTCGTGTTGATGCTGTGGCGTCGATGCTTTATCTCGATTACTCGCGCAAAGAGGGCGAGTGGATTCCGAACCAATTTGGTGGCCGCGAAAACCTTG
>JAYVPZ010000324.1:0-5761 GCA_043757105.1 Aestuariivirga sp.
AACCTGCACATGACCGTTGGAAGCGACATTGAAATCGCACGTGAAGCCAAAATGAAGCCGATTATGGAAATCGGCAAAAAGCTCGGCATTCCTGAAAAGGACCTCGTTCCATATGGCCACACCAAAGCCAAAGTGCATTTGGACTATATTGACACCTTAAAATCCAAGAAGAATGGCAAGCTCATTCTGGTGACTGCGATTAACCCCACACCTGCAGGCGAGGGCAAAACGACCACGACTGTGGGTTTGGGCGACGGGCTGAACCGCATTGGCAAAAAAGCCATGGTCGCTTTGCGTGAGCCATCGCTTGGCCCATGTTTTGGCATGAAGGGTGGTGCAGCTGGCGGCGGCTATGCGCAGATCGTTCCGATGGAAGATATCAACCTGCATTTTACCGGTGATTTTCACGCCATAACTTCGGCGCATAATCTTTTGTCAGCGATGATCGACAATCACATCTATTGGGGCAATGAGCTGGGCATTGATACGCGCCGCGTGGCTTGGCGCCGTGTTATGGATATGAATGACCGGGCACTTCGTGACATTGTTTGCTCGCTCGGTGGTGTGGCCAATGGTTATCCACGCGAAGCTGGTTTTGATATTACAGTCGCTTCCGAAATCATGGCGATCCTTTGCCTTTCAACTTCGATTGCCGATCTTGAGCGCCGCATTGGCAATATCGTGGTGGCGTATAAAAAGGATAAAACATCGGTACTCGCCAAAGACATTAAAGCGCCAGGTGCGATGACGGTACTGCTCAAAGACGCTTTAATGCCCAACCTTGTGCAAACGCTTGAGAACAATCCAGCTTTTGTGCATGGTGGCCCATTTGCAAATATCGCCCATGGTTGCAATTCGGTCATGGCCACGCAGACAGCATTGAAGCTGGCTGACTATGTGGTGACGGAAGCGGGCTTTGGCGCTGATTTAGGCGCTGAAAAATTCTTTGATATCAAGTGCCGCAAGGCAGGCTTGATGCCGGCGGTCACGGTTATTGTGGCCACTGTTCGTGCTTTGAAAATGCACGGCGGTGTTGCAAAGGAAGACTTGAAAAAAGAAAATGTTGAAGCCTTGAAAAAAGGCCTCGCAAATCTTGGCCGTCACATTGAGAACATGAAAAAATTTGGTGTGCCGATTGCTGTGGCTGTCAATCATTTTATCACTGACACGGATGCGGAAGTTGATGCGGTGAAAGACTATTGCAAGGGCCACGGCGTTGAAGCGTTCAAGTGCATGCATTGGGCCAAGGGCGGCGCTGGCATCGAAGACTTGTCCAAACATGTGGCAATGTTGGCGGATAAGGATTCAGCACAGTTCAAGCCGATCTATGGTGATGACCTGCCGCTGTTTGATAAGATCAGCACCATCGCCAAAGAAATCTACCGCGCCAATGAAGTCATTGCCGATAAGGCAGTGCGTGACCAACTCAAAGGCTATGAGTCGCAAGGTTACGGCAAGTTCCCGATCTGCATGGCCAAAACGCAATATTCATTCACCACCGATCCCAATATGAAGGGTGCACCTGTTAATCACACGTTGCCGATCCGCGAAGTACGCTTGTCGGCAGGCGCGGAATTCATTGTGGTTATCTGCGGTGAGATCATGACGATGCCGGGCCTGCCGAAGGTGCCGTCCGCCGAAGTGATTGGTCTGGATTCTGGTGGGCAGATTGTGGGGTTGTTTTAAGTCGTCTTCTCCCGCTTGCGGGAGAAGAAAGGGGCCCAAGACGCGAAGCGACTTGGGATAGATGAGGGAGCCCTGAGTTCCCTCACCCACCCCATTGCTTCGCAACGGGTCCCCTCCCTCTCCCGCAAGCGGCGGGAGAGGACATAAAAGGAATTTTTTATGGCAAAACTTATTGACGGAAAACTTTATGCGGAGGGGTTGCGCAAGCGTATTGCGGTGGCCGTCGCCAGCTTAAAGAAAGATCACAGTCTCACTCCCGGCCTTGCCGTGGTGTTGGTGGGGGAAGATCCGGCGTCTAAAGTTTACGTCGCCAACAAAGCCAAGCAAACCGTCGAAGTGGGCATGAACTCTTGGGAACATAAAATGCCCGTCGATACACCAGAGGCTGATTTATTGGCCATGGTGCAAAAGCTGAATGATGATCCGTCCGTACACGGAATATTAGTGCAGATGCCGCTGCCCAAACACATTGACAGCGCCAAAGTTCTGAACACCATCGACCCCGCCAAAGATGTGGATGGGTTTCATGTGGTGAATGTGGGCAAACTTTCCACGGGCCAAGACGCGCTCGTCGCCTGCACGCCCACGGGATGCGTGATGTTGGCCAAGGACACGCTGGGTGATCTTTCCGGCCTCAATGCCGTGGTCATTGGCCGCTCAAACATCGTGGGAAAACCTGTGGCGCAATTGTTGCTGGCGGAAAATTGCACAGTGACGATTGCACATTCACGCTCAAAAGATTTGCCCGCAATCGTGCGCGGCGCAGACCTCGTCATCGCCGCCGTGGGCCGCGCTGAAATGGTGAAGGGCAATTGGATAAAACCGGGGGCCTGCGTGATCGACGTGGGCATCAACCGCATTGAACGCGACGGCAAAAACAAACTGGTGGGCGATTGCGATTTTGCATCGTGTGCTGCGGTGGCAGGCAGCATTACGCCCGTGCCGGGTGGCGTTGGGCCAATGACGATTGCGTGCTTGCTGCATAACACAGTGAAGGCCGCTTGCGCGATCAAGGGGATTAAGTCGCCGGAGATGTGAAGGGTGTTCTGCTGGTCGTCCAAATTTAACGTTTCTGCAGCTATACGTATACTTCAACGAGTCTAGAACGTGCTAGGCTGAAACGCTTACCACATTCCTGTGGATATAATTTCTAAACTCGACTGCAGTCATTTTATCGTGTCGTGCATCGTAGGTGCCTGGCGATAAGTTGTAGGGTGATCTGGTACTAAAAATAACAAAAGAACCTCTCAGGTATCTAGTAATTGGTCTCATGTTTTTGACTGCTGCCGAACCAAGAATTTCCTTGTAATCTGGTCCATAAATTTCTTCGGGATATTCCCATAGATCCCTCTCTCCATAACGACCAGGTTCAATCTCTGTTAAGTTTTCGTGCGTTCCAGTATGGTCGACAAATTTTTGGTCAATTGGCCTAACTTGAGCTGTTTCCAGTCTAAAGTAATTCCATCGATTTCCGTCGCCTAGAGCTTCGAATGATTCAAACAATAATTTTTCAGGCTTAACGATGTAGGTTCCAAGTGCCTCCAACTCAATGCAACCAACCTCTCCGGCTTTAGCAACGCTGGTAATTGTATTTCCGCCGCCATCCGGAAAAAACATATGGTTTAATGCAGGGACTTCACCAACCATCCTAAGAACTGCACAAATCGAATTGAGCTCTGTCCATTCGGCACGGGTTGGACAAACTAGTGGAAAGAGGCGACGATTTAGTTGAGTCCATTCCAAAAGGTTTCTTCTGTGAAAATCATCATCAAGCATAAGCCAATTTCGAAGCCGATTGGTGAAATCTTTTGCATTTGGCCGCTTCGCAGGATCGTTATCAGTACTATCAGAAATGAGCTTATCAAGTTCAGAGGTATGATCGACAACATCATAGTTTTTTATATCCAGAACAGTCCCGGGAAAATATTGCCCATCAAAGCCTCGACTTACTTTGGTGAGTGCAATCCAAAGTGACTTAGCTAAAGAGTATATGTCAGCAGGACGTCCATCTGCTAGACTAGCATCTCTTCTCATCTCCGGAGCCATAGTGAATTTTGCTCCGACGTCCTGTTTTTGAGGTGTCAAAGCTTCTCTCTCGGGGTACTTCACCAGACCAAAATCCGAGATGCAAAGCCTGTTGTTGAGTGCCAAGAGATTTTGTGGCTTTATGTCTCGATGTGCAACTCCTTCCGAGTGCAAAAGAACCAAAGTTTCAGCAATTTTTGCGAATTCGTCGATTACAGCTGTGTGCGGCTTACCTTCTAAATACTTGTTCATTTCGATAGCAACTGGCATTGCGTACCAAATTATTTTAGGTGTTTTTTCATCAGGAAGTGACTCATCTATCAGAGGTATGATCCCTGCCGCTGTTGCATACTTTCTTAGAGTTGTAATTTCGGCTTTGAATCTCTTATATGATAGGTCGTCCTCTCGGTGTAGAAATTTTATTGCTGCAACTTGACCGTCGTCTTGCGATGTACGCCACACTTCTCCGTTACCACCGGCTCCAATTTTTTTTATGAGCGTCCAACGGCCAAATGTTTGCCCTTTTTTCAAATCCGTATTCCTGCTATTATTCATTTTAACCTAAGGTTTCAGTTCGAGAATATAAAAACCTAATTTTAACGCTTAATTTATTCTGCAATGCTCGTCGCTTGAGGCACGGGCAGGCCATCTTCTTTTAGGCCGTCGATGTGAAAACGGATGGCGCTTTTCATTTCGGATTCGACTTCGCATTTGTCCCCTCCAGTTGCGATGCAGCCGGGCAGGTCTGGGGCGTAGGCGGAAAAGCCTGTGGCGGTTTTTTCGATGATGATGGCGTAGCGTACTAGCATACTCGAAGATTGCAATTTATAGACGAAATTTCAAGTGCGTTCACGTTTGTTCCACAGGTCTGATTAGCAACCCCTCCCGCCGTCATCCCCGCGCAGGCGGGGAACCAACTTTGGGGTTGGTTATTGGTTTAAAGGAAGTTGGGTTCCCGCCTGCGCGGGAATGACGGGTTAATCGAGGGAATGGCGGATTGGTGGAGGGAATCACGGATTGGTGGAGTGAATGAAGGAATGGTGAAGGGAAAGAAGGGTGTTCAGGTTACGGCTTTGCGATCTCTAAACTCTAGCACGTCCCATAATTTTTCGTCTAGCACGCCTCGCAACACTTCCACCGCGTCCCACACATCAGTAAATGAATTATACAAAGGTGCAAAGCCAAAGCGCATCATGTTGGGTGCTCGGAAGTCGCCGATCACGCGTCTGGAAATCAGCGCTTGCATGATGGCGTAGGATTGGTCGTGGCGCAGGCACACATGGCTGCCGCGGTGGCTCCAATCGCGGGAACCATAAAGTGATATGCCATGCGCGCCGCAACGCGCTTCTGCCAGTTCTACAAACAGCGCACACATTTTTTGCGCCTTGGCATAAACATCCACCATCTCCACATCGGCCCACACATCCATCGCGGCGTCTAAGGCTTGCATAGACAGCATGGGTTGTGTGCCGCATTGCATGCGGGTGATGCCCGGTGCTGGCTCAAAATTTTGCGCGAATGAAAACGGTGCAGCATGGCCCCACCAGCCCACAAGCGCTGGCATGACTTCATTTTGCAAACGCGGATGCACATAGATAAAGGCTGGCGAACCGGGGCCACCGTTTAAATATTTATAAGTGCAGCCCACAGCGAAATCGGCGTTCACTTCTTCTAAGCGACCGGGCACGGCACCTGCCGAATGCGCTAAATCCCAAATCACCAAGCAGCCCTTGGCATGGGCCTTACCGGTCACCGCTTTCATATCATGGCGCCTGGCGCTGCGATAATCGGTTTCGGTCAACATCACCACAGCCACGTCATCTGTGATTGCATCCATTAAATGTTCAGGTTCGACCACTTTCAATGTGTGACCATCCTTCATGAATTGGGTCAGTCCTTGGGCCACATAAAGATCGCTCGGAAAATTTCCGGAGTCTGAGATGATGAGTTTCCGGGATGGATTTTTGGCCAGTGCGGCGCTGAGCACTTTGAACATGTTGATGGAAATTGAATCAGCCACGATCACGCTGTCTTTTTGCGCGCCGATCAA
>JAYVPZ010000325.1:0-1506 GCA_043757105.1 Aestuariivirga sp.
GTTTTGATTGGAAGTGCGATAAATTTGTGCGCCGCACAATGTTTTAATTTCAAGGCCGCTGGCTTTGTGTAGGAGAGTAAAAAATGACGATGATTTCAACAAACCGCGAAACATTCCATGTTTCTGGAAGCCACAGTGGCCTGATGGGCAAGGTTAAGGGTTATTTGACCCGCAGCCGCGCCGTACGCCAATTGCATCAGCTGGATGACCGCCTGTTGTCCGATATCGGTGTTACACGCGGCGAAATTACCGCCCGCGTTTGGGGCAACTAAGCTTTTTCCCAATTGGGATATTAGAAATTAACGAAATCCCGCTCTGCGCTATCCGCGCGGGGCGTTTGTCATTGATGGCTTGGTCATAACGATGGCCATCCAGTTTTCCTTACGAATGGTTTTAGCAATGGTCAGCCCGCGATTTTGATAGCAAGCCGCAATCCAGCGCTTTTGATCAAAGGTCAACCCCGACAATATCAAATGCCCACCTGATGCGAGAATATTGCACAAGCTAGGGGCAAGCATTGCCAAGGGTCTGGCTAAAATATTTGCGAAGATCAAATCGTAGGGTGCAGATTGGCGGATGCTTCCATGATGCAGACCAGCAGCAGTTTGGCCACGGAGCAGGGGTTTCACACCATTCAGCGCCGCGTTGTTCATGGTCACGCGCACTGCCTCATAATCAATATCAGTTGCCAATGATTTTGTTTTGAGTGCTTGTGACGCGGCAATGGCCAAAACACCTGTGCCGCAACCCAAATCCAAAATCCGCCGGGGGCGATGACGCTTCAGAATATCGTCCAAAGCCTCAAGACAGCCTGACGTGGTTCCATGGTGGCCCGTGCCAAAGGCTGTGCCCGCATCAATTTCCAACGAAATGCCACCAGCACGGCGCACGTGCCGATCATGTGACCCGTGCAAAAAAAAGCGACCAGCCGCGACGGGGGCCAAACCTTCAAGCGAGCGCTTCACCCAATCAAGATCCGGCACAGCAGCGATAATGGCATTGGGCTCGCTCAACACAATGCGTGCTTCATGTGCCAGTTCATCAGATTCAAACCAAGCCACAGTTTCCCATAATGCTTTGGCTTCATCGGTTTCATTAATGGAAACAGCCAAAGGATCAATCTGAAAATCACTTTCGATTTGTTCCGAAAGTGCATGGGCTGCTTCGTGACTGAGGCTACCGATGGTAAGTGTGACGCGGGCTGAGGACATCAGAGCCTGTTAGAGCAAGCCGAAGATTATGTCAGGGGTAAAATCGTAATCTCAACACGGCGGTTCATGGCTTTGCCAGATTTTGTTGCGTTCGACGCAACGGGGTCTTTATCGCCATGTCCTTCAACCGAAAAGCGGTCTGCGCCGAGCTGCTGCGATGCAAGATATTGAGCAACAGCGGCGGCTCGGCGGCGCGAGAGATCATAATTGTATTCCGGATTGCCAGACGAGTCTGTGTGGCCAACCACGTCGATCAGGGTTTGTTTGTATTCTTTGAACACGGCGGCGACAGAAA
>JAYVPZ010000326.1:0-1504 GCA_043757105.1 Aestuariivirga sp.
GGCTTGAAGAAAATTCTTGTCGATCATGTGCGCAAAGAAATTGGGCCTTTGGCAACACCAGATAAAATTCAGTTCGCGCCGGGATTACCAAAAACACGCAGCGGCAAAATCATGCGCCGTATCTTGCGCAAAATTGCGGAAGACGATTTTGCAGCACTTGGCGATACATCAACTTTGGCTGATCCGGCGGTTGTGGATGATCTGGTAGCGAATAGGCAGAACAGGAAAAGTTAGAAAAAGCTCACTGCATTTGCCACGCCATTTTCGGTTCTGATTTTTTCACCGAGGCGGTGAGCATTCTGTTGAATCTGAATATCTTCCAGCACCTGTTGCAATGAAGAAACAAGCAGTTCAACTGTGAGTTTCCGGCGCGGGATGGACTTGCCGCCAACCCCTAATGCCTCAACACGTCCCGCCCAGAAGGGCTGGTCGACCGCAAAGGGCACAATGACGCTGGGTACGCCCGCTTGCAAAGCTGCACCGGTTGTTCCAGCGCCACCATGATGCACAACGGCGTGAACACGTGAAAACAGCCAATCATGAGGAATAGAAGGTGCACAATATAGATCATGAGATGACATATCGTTGGTGATCATGCCTGCACCCGTCATGAGAATTCCACGAATACCGAGTTTTTGAATTGTTGTTATTACGATGCGCGTCAGCTCTTCAGGCTTCTGCCCGGCCATGCTGCCAAAACCAAAGCTTACAATCGTTCCGCCATGCGCCATGAAATCATCGAGCTTGGCAGGCGGTTGCCAGTTTTGTGCAGGCATATTCCAATAGCCCGTCACATGTTGGTTTTTATTGGCTTCGTTAGGGGCAGGTAAAACGTAGCGGCTGAAACCATAAAGTGCTGGCTGGCCGTTTGATGCGCGCGGTTTTCCCCCAAGACCCAATGTCTTGCTGCGGGCTTTCATCATCGCAGTCCGAAACGGCATCCAAGCAGCTTGGTCAGAAAGATGATGGGTTAGCACTGTTGCAGCGCTTCCGAGCCAATTTGGAAACCACGGTAGTAACACACCGGGATAAGCACTGGTTCGCACACCGACGGGTTGGAGATGAGTTGGAATAAAGGGTACGCCCAGACGATCTGCCACCGATAAACCCGTCACCATCCCACCAATGCCGCCCGTAATCACATCAACGCCATTACATGCATCCAGTGTTTCAAGCGTCCAATCAGAAATCCGGCGCGGTAAGTGCTCGCGCATAAAACGCAGCGTGGCGAGCGTTCCTTTTTCTTCCATGCCGACAGCACGCATGCGGGCCACTTCATCGCCCCCTGAAAGGGATGTCATGGGAATTCCGTTTTGTGCGAACATGGTTATAAATTCGGAAGGTGCAACGGCCAACACATGATGGCCAGCGCGTTTAAGTCCAATGCCAAGAGCCAAATAAGGCTGCACGCCGCCAAGGGTGTCATTACAAACAATAGCAATTTTCATGTTTAAACCTTTAAAATTCTAACGACGCAGCAACAGTTCAAGCTTGCCATTTTTCA
>JAYVPZ010000327.1:0-5748 GCA_043757105.1 Aestuariivirga sp.
TTTTAGTGCGCCGCGATGATGTCGAACATTTGGTGATGATCGGCGGCAATCAAGACATAGTTATTGAAAGTGGAATTGAAAGCGGATTGATGAGCACCCAGCAGCGCGGCAGCAGAGGCGAGATTGAAGAACAAGTTTCAATGCGCCCGCCAAAGCCAGCTGTGTTCGGCAGTCGTCGCCCCGTTTTGCGAAGTGTTGAACCGACAATAGGCCAAGACGGAAACAACGATGACGATGTGAGGTAAACCTCGTCTGTTATTTTTTTAACTTAAGAGCAATAAACCTCGTTTCGCTCGATTTGCCACCCTTTGCGATCAGCAACAAAACCGAAGCCTTGCCGTCTTTGGTCGCGCTTTCAATCGCAGACGAAACATCGGCAGATGACATCACAGGCTTGCCACCAGCTTCCATAATAACATCGCCTACTGTAACGCCCTTATCAACCGCAGCGCCGTCACTGGCAACCTCTGTCACCAATGCACCAGTCACTTTTTCATCAATTTTGAACTTCAAACGCAATTCATCGTTCATGCTGCTGACCGTCATACCAAGAGTGGTCACGGTTGTTGGCGCGGTCATTGGCGCAGGCTTTGAGTTGGCATCAGCGACGACTTGTTTTTCGCCGTCTTCCAATCGACCGAGTGTAACTTTAACAGTCATTTCTTTAGCGTCGCGCACCACAATCACATCAACTGCCTTGCCAACTTCGGTTTCAGCAACAACACGTGGCAATTCTTTGGAGTCGGCAATTGCCCGGCCATCGAACTGAATAATAACGTCGCCTGATTGCAAGCCAGCCTTCTCGCTGGGGCTGCCTTTGGTCACATCAGCAACCAAAGCGCCACGTGGTGTTTTAAGGCCCATGCTCTCAGCAATATCAGGCGTAACAGTTTGAATTTTTACACCAAGCCAACCACGACGCGTTTCACCAAACTTCACCAGCTGGTTCACTACGCTCTTGGCGGTATTGGCGGGAATCGAAAACCCAATGCCGACTGAACCGCCCGATGGCGAGAAAATGGCCGAGTTAATACCAACCACCTCGCCATTCATATTAAACAATGGGCCGCCGGAGTTTCCCTTATTGATTGCCGCATCTGTCTGGAAATAATCATCGTAAGGCCCAGAATTAATATCGCGTTTGCGTGCTGAAATAATACCCAGCGAAACTGAACCACCTAGACCAAACGGGTTTCCGATTGCCAAGGCCCATTCACCAATACGGGTCTTGTCACTATCTCCAAAACTCACAGTTGGTAATGTTTTTTCAGGCTTAACGCGGATCACAGCAATATCGGTTTTCGGATCACGGCCTACAAGCTCGGCTTTCATCATCGTGCCATCTTGCATATGCACTTGAATAGTAGTGGCACCTTCAACAACATGGTTGTTGGTAACAATCAATCCTGTAGCGTCAATGATGAAACCCGAACCCATCGAGTTGACTGTGCGCTCATCGGGGTTAGGCACACTGTTATCACCATCGGGCGTTTTCTTGTCGCCGCCTTGGCCTTCTTGCTGTTTCTTCTTCAAGAACTGGTCAAAGAAATCTTTGAAAGGCGAGTCGTCCGGAATTTTCGGCATATCCACGGTGGGGCCGTCATTCGCTTTCGACTCAACTGAAATTTCAACAACGGCAGGGAGAAGCTTTTCAGCAAGATCAGCCACATTTGGCAGGCCTTGCAATGACACCTCGGCATTAGCCGGCTGAACAAATGGACTATTCAAAGTTGCAGAACCCAACATCAAAGCCATCAGCGCGACCGCACCCAAAAGATTCTTCACATCATGCCGTTGCAACATCACTCTATCTCCATTAAAAACTTATCAGCCGCCCATCAATTGACGTGCAACAAAAACTAACATCACACCAACAGCCAAAACCGCCGTGCCAGTAATACGCAATTGCTCATCAGAAAGATTTTGCATAGTGGCCATCAACTGATTCATCTTGCTCGGAACCAAGGCATAAGTGAGGCCTTCAATAACCAGTACCAAACCGATGGCCGTCCAAATTGAACCGCTCACTGCTTGGGTGCTGGAACCTGCGAATTGTCTTTCTGCCCTCCAAAGTAACGGAAGAATTCTGAATCTGGGCTTAGCACCAAGTTGGTTCCACCAGAACTCAAACTTTTGTCATAAGCCTGCATCGAACGATAGAATGCATAGAACTCAGGATCTTTGCTGAAAGATGAAGCAAATGTGCTGGCCCGGTCTGCTTCGCCTTCACCGCGAATGATTTCAGATTGGCGCTTAGCCTCTGAAACGATTTCAACCACACGACGGTCGGCTTCAGCCATCATACGGGTTTTGGCAGCCTCGCCTTTACCGCGCAAATCTTGTGCTTCAGCTAAACGTTCAGATTTCATACGCTCATAAGTGGCATCCAAAACTTCTTTCATCAAATCGGTCCGGCGAATACGGACATCGACAATCTGAATGCCGAGTGCCTGCGCTTCACCGCGCAATTGATCCCGAATTTCAGTCATCATCACATCGCGATCTTTTGACAAAGCCGCCTCAAACGTGCGCTTACCATAAGTCTGGCGCAGAGCTGCATCGAGACGGGTCTTAATGCGTTGTTCGGCCAAAACCAGATCAGCACTTACTGTTTCACGAAATTTTTGTGAATCCGTAATGCGCGCCAAAGTGATCGTGTCAACGAGGTAGCGCTGCTTGTCTGAAACCTGCACCGCCATATTATCCGAGCTCCACATAAATATGCGGTTCTCAATATTCACAACTTCATCAGCAATTGGCCATTTTAAATGCAGGCCAGCATCTTTCACTAAACTGTTCACTTCACCAAAGCGCATCACCAAAGCAGTCTTGCGTTGGTCAACGATGAAATAGCATTGAGAAATTAGCCACAAAATTGCAGCACCTAAAATTACCGGAATTATACGAAGTGCGTTCATTGTTGTGTGCTCCCTTGAACTGGCGGAGTTGGCAGTGCAGGCAAAGGCAGATATGGCACAACCCCCTGCCCGTTTTTACCCTGCTCCATGATCACTTTGTTTGATCCAGCCATAACTTTTTCCATGGTTTCAAGGTACAAGCGTTCACGCGTTACTTGTGGTGCTTTGACATATTGTTGATAGACAGAATCAAAGCGCTGCCCTTCACCCTTTGCTTCAAGCACAACGCGGGCTTTGTAACCCTTCGCGTCTTCAACAAGCTTTGCTGCATCGCCTTCAGCATTTCGCAGCTTCTGATTTGAATAACGCTCAGCTTCATTGATTAAATTCTGTTGGTTCTGCTTGGCGCGCTGCACTTCTTCAAACGCATCCAAAACTGGCGGCGGTGGATCTACACCTTCCAATGCAAGCCCAGTAATTTGAACACCAGCATTGTAGCCATCAAGGGTACGTTGCAGAATTTCTTTCACTTGGTCCTGAATTGAAAGTCGGCCTGTCGTCAAAGCTTCAGTTGCAGGCGTGCGCCCGACAATCTCGCGCATCCCGCTTTCTGCAACAGCTCTAACCAAGCGCTCCTGCTCGTCAACGTTGAACTGAAATTTTTGCGGATCAGAAATCTTCCACAGCACCTTAAATTTTATATCGACCATGTTTTCATCGCCGGTCAACATCAAACCTTCGTCAGAGCCATCACCAATCGAAATTTGCTTTTCAGCCGCAACTGGCAACAGTTCCATTTTTTCAACTGGCCATGGCGCAAATTGCAAACCCGGCGCAACGGTACGCGTGTATGCGCCAAGGCGCATCACCATGCCGCGCTCATCAGGCTGCACTTGGTATACTGAGTTATAAAGCCAAAACGCCGCAACGGCAGCAACTGGCAACAACCATGTTCCACGTCCGCCGCCCTGAGGCAAAATTTGATTTAGGCTATCTTTGCCCTTTTTGAACATTTCATCCAAGTCCGGTGGAATGCCAGACCCACCGCCGCCCCTGTTGCCTCCACCCCAATTCGGGCCACTCTTATTTCCGGGCTTATCATTGCCCGGTGGTTTGCCCCACGGGCCACGATCTGTTGGTGGTTTTTCACCTGATGGCTGGTTCTTCCCGTCATCATCTTTGTTCCAGGGCATAGTTCGTCCTTTTTGAGGCTGTTGAGTTCAAAACACACTACGGAGCGCATATAGGTATGGCTTTAAGGAATGTCCACTTTCACTATCTTATTCTTTTAAACCGCTTTAAATTAAAACTGGCGCTGTCATGTGGCCCGCGTTCATATGGCACAGATTCAAGTAGTTCCCACTCAGCAGGATTAAGCGTCGGGAAAAGCGTGTCACCTTCAACCGCAAGATCAACCTCAGTTAAATAGATTTGGTCAACCAATGGCCAAAACAAACGATATATTTCACCGCCACCAATCACTGCAACCTCTGGAGCGTTATCAACTTTAGCCAGAGTCAGCGCTTCATCCATTGACCTTGCCGTTTCAGCACCTTCAACTGGAAAGTCAACATTGCGGCTAATAATGATGTTGCGTCTGCCCGGCAAAGGTTTGCGCGGCAAACTGTCCCAAGTTTTGCGGCCCATGATAATTGGCTTGCCCAACGTGATCTGTTTGAACAATTTAAGATCCGATGAAATATGCCAAGGCAAACCACCGTCGCGTCCAATCACACCGTTGCGCGAAGCAGCCACAACCAACGAGATTATCATTGCGCAAAATCCGCGAGCGCTTTGTCAGCTAACATGCAATAACAATTGCCCTCTTCAATTTCTGCGCCAACACTTTCGTAAAGCTTCCGCGCACCCGTATTCCACTGCATCATAAGCCAATAAACCTTGGTATATCCACGATCTACAGCAACTTTCGCAACTGCTTTCAGAAGAGATTGTGCAACACCCATTCGCCTATAATCTGGCAGCACCGCGATGTCTTCCAAGTACATAACTTCTTGGCCTCGATTGGTCGAAAAACTACGATGCCAAAAAGCAGATCCAGCAAATATGCCATCAACAAATGCCAATTGCGCACCAACAATAGGCGCTTCGCAAAAAAGCGCCTTCTCAAAGTCCTCATCAGTCGCCTTCACTGCATGGGCACCACCCCAATGAGTTTCCGCAATTTCTCGTGTTGGTTCCAAAAGTAAAATTCCTTCACCGGGCCGAATTGCGCGTATTTCAATCAATTCTGATTTCCTAAGGCAAATAAAAGTACGGTTTGAACTGCATTCCAAGCTCCATGGCAGATGATCGTCAGCCATATGCTGCTAAACCTCAACATCAGTAAACCAAGAAACAGCCCAATCAAAAATATCATACAAAGACTAGGCCAATAAGCACCTGTCGCATGCATGGCCGAGAAAAGCCCCGACGTAATTAGCAACGCACCAATCCGACCGACGGGGCTTGCAACAAGTGCCGCGAACAAGGCCCCACGAAAAACAAATTCCTCTACCACCGGAGCAGCCACGATAGCACTCAACGCAACAAACGGGAACATTTTGGGTTCCACCAAAATGCTAGCCATAGTCTGCTCTACAAGACCTTCATAGTCTTTCGGATTCAAATCCAGCACCGCAAAAAACAATTGGTAAATAATCAACGTGACACTAACGAAACCGACAATTACCAAAGACCATCCACCCCACCCAAGTTCGGGCAGACGCAGTTGCAATAGCCCTTGCCGTTCTGGAAGACCAAACTTTCCAAACCAGAGCGCCAACAAAAATATCGGAAAAAATGATGGAAAAATACTCAGCAATAAGGCACGTAGAACCAATTTGGATGAATCGGCAGTAGGGTGTGCAATAATGTCGAGATTGGCACCTAA
>JAYVPZ010000328.1:0-5744 GCA_043757105.1 Aestuariivirga sp.
TTTCGGTCTGTGCCTTTGTTTACATCTTCACACTGCCACTCAGCAAAATGCGCCACTCAACATTTGAGCGCCGCAACGCTTAAATCATGGCCATGGCAAAGACCAGGTTTTGACGTTGGTATAAAATTTCATCGCCTCCGCTACGCCCTCTTTAATGCCATTACCCGAATCCTTAACACCACCGAACGGTGACATCTCAATCCGATAGCCCGGTACTTCCCAGATGTTCACGGTGCCAACCTTCAGGCCTTCTATATATTTGGTGATGCGGTTCAGATTATTGGTGCACACGCCAGACGACAATCCGAAAGGTGTAGAATTTGAAACCCGGATCACATCATTGTCGTCAGCGGAAACGCGAATGATGGGGATCACTGGGCCAAAAGTTTCTTTGTAAACCAGTTCCGAATTCGGATCGACAAAATCAACAGTAATCGGCGGAAGCACGGCACCCCTGCGTTCAGGATGATAAAGAATTTTAGCGCCTTGCTCGGCAGCGGCCAACACCCGATTTTCAAACATTTCGGCAGAAAGCGCGTTGACCACACAACCCAAATCCGTCTCTGGATTCATTGGGTCGCCGAATTTAATTTTTTTAGCTTTGGCCAAAACCATTTCAACAAACGCATCGGCCACTTTCGGCTGAACCAAAATGCGCTTCACTGCCGTACACCGTTGACCGGAGTTTTTAGTCGCACCAGCCACCGCAAGTTCTGCGGCTTTATCCAATTCATCATCATTCAGATCGTCAAGAACAATCAGCGGATCATTGCCGCCGAGTTCGAGCGCAGCGCGAGTGTAACCTGCTTTCGCCGCAATGATTTTACCGACTCGAACACCGCCTGTAAAAGTTATGATGTTGATATCTTTGTTCATCACCATCTCATCGCCGATGTCTTCTGGGTTGCCCGTTACAATCTGGAACATCTCAGGCGGGAGGCCTGCTTCGTAAAGAATGTCAGCCAGCATAATTGCGGTGAGGGGAGTGAGTTCAGTTGGCTTGCAAACGACGCAGTTGTTGGTGGCAATAGCAGGCGCAATTTTATGCGACACCATATTAAGCGGATGATTGAACGGCGTGATGGCGCTGATTACGCCCACAGGTTCGCGTTTCGTAAAAATCTTGCGCGACTTACCTTGCGGTGTCAGATCACATGAAAAAATTTGACCATCGTCATTGATAGCCAACTGGCCAGCGAGTGAAAACACATCATAGGCCCGTCCACATTCATATGCGGAATCTTTCATTGACAGACCAAGCTCTAAAGTGATGATGCGCGACAGCTCATCCTTCTTGGCGCGGATCAGTTCTGCTGTGCGAAACAAAATCTGTTGGCGTTCATAACGTGTGAGCCTCGGCTTGAAAGCAGCGGCAATAGCAAATGCCTGTGCAGCATGTGAAGCAGTGCCCGCAGGTACTGTGCCAATCACTTCATTCGTGTATGGATAACGAACCTCAATGCGCTGTTCTGTATCGACCTTTTTGCCACCGATACGCATCGCTTCATGAATGATTTTGTGTTGCATATTAAAGTCCTGAAACGTGATTGCAGCCAATAAAGAACGCGTCAAAATTGCGCAAGTTGTCCGGCAGATTATGACTTTTGCGGTTCATGATGATTGGCACTTCCTGCTCCGACAATCCACCATGTGAACGCAGCGGCGCATCAAGGCCTGAAAGATCATGCTTGGATGCGGACGTTCCGATCACCTTGGTGAAGGTGTGCCCGCCCGAAAGCACAATTAAATCTCCTGTGCGATCCGGAGGTAATCCAAATTTCGCGCAACCGTCAGACTTTGCATAAACAGCATCGATGCCTCCCAACTTTGCGATCATGCGTGCAACTTCATCTGGCGCGACATTCTTCAAATACACAGTTGCATAAGATCCCAGCGCCCCATGATGCACCACATAGGGATCAGTGATCGGCAAAATAACTCTGCATGTGCCAACCCCAAACGCACCATCCAAGACATCTTGCAAATAAATCACATCAGGTGAACCATCGGCCAGATGCTTATCCTTCATGCCGTGATCAGCGACAATCACAACAGTCGCGCCGAGCGTGTCGAGTGAACCTAAATACCTATCCATCATTTTATAAAATGAGTTGGCACCCACCGAACCCGGCGCATATTTATGTTGCACATAATCAGTGGTCGAAAGATACATCAGATCAGGCCTATCGCGGTCCAATAACTTTACGCCAGCGGCAAAAACAAACTCAGACAAATCCGCTGAATAGACTTGCGGAACTGGCAAGCCTACCAGCGCACAAGGATTATCAATGCCATTATCTTTGATCGTCGCCTTATCTGCTTTCTCAGACGAAAAACAAACCGCACTGCCATCAAGCACCAGCCCATGACCCAGCAACAAGCGCAATTTATCCTTCGCAGTCACCACGCAAATCTTAGCGCCCGCTTTTTGAAATACCGAAAATATCGTAGGCGCGCGCAACCATTTCGGATCATTCATCATCGTCTCAAGACCCGTAGCTGGGTCAATAAGATAATTGCCGCAAATGCCATGAACAGCTGGCGGCTGGCCTGTGACGACCGACATATTATTCGGGTTTGTGAAACTTGGAATAACCGAAAGTCCGCGTTTATTTTCACCCTTGGCTATCATCGCCTTGAGATTCGGCATCAAGCCTTCAGCCATGGCAATTTCCATATAGGCAGGTTCGCTACCATCGCAGCAAATCACTACCAGTGGTGCTAGTGGCCAATGGTAAGTTCGACCATTCACTTCAACAGATTTATGCATCATATTCCAGCAGGGGCCATGTCTTTAACATTCAATTCGCTCAGCACTTCTTTGATCGCAACAACCACATTCTGCATCACATGGGCGTCAAGCTTGCCGATTGTTCCAATGCGAAAACTATCGCGCTTGGTCAGCTTGCCGGGATAAATCGCAAAGCCACGTTTGCGCAGCGCCTCATAAAAAATATCGAATTTAAAATTATTATCTCGTGGGCAAAGGAAAGTTTGAATAATCGGCCCTGACTCATTGTCATCAAGCAGCGGCCGAATGCCAATATCAGCCATGCCCTTAATCAAAATATCAGCATTGCGTTGATAGCGAATTGCGCGTGCTTCAACTCCGCCTTCAGCTTCAAGCTCGCGCAACGCTTGCCTGAATGCCACCAAAGCATGTGTAGGCGGCGTGAACCGAAATTGGCCATTAGCTTCCAATGCTTTCCATTGCTCATAAAGATCAAGCACCACAGAATGGCATTGGCCTTGAGCCGATTCAAGCAAACTGCGCTTTACCAATACATAAGAAAACCCCGGAATGCCCTCAATGCATTTGTTAGAGGACGACACTAACACGTCAATATCGTCCCGCACCATATCGATATGCATGCCACCGAAACTCGACATCGCATCCACCATAAAAATCTTGCCGCGTTGTTTTGCTGCCCGCGCCAAATCACCAAGCGGGTTTACAATGCCTGATGTTGTTTCACAGTGGATCAGCCAAATATGACTGATATTTCGATCCTCAGCTAATTTATCAGTAAAGTGCGAAGGCGAAAGTTGCGTCACATCGCTCTTACTCACCAAAACATGATTGCGCCCAATGCGCTCCAATATTTGCGCGGCGCGTTCGCCATATGCACCATTAGCCACAACCAATGTTTTGTAACGCTTAGAGGGTGCAAAACAACCAAGCGCCGCTTCAATGGCAAATGTGCCAGACCCCTGCATAATAACGCATTCATAAGTGTCGTCACAGCCAGCCAAACGCAAAAGCTCAGACCGAATTTCGCGCACAACTGTTCGAAACTCAGTGTCGCGCGAGCCCCAATCCGCCAACAGCGCAAGCTTCACAGTCTGCGAAGTTGTCAATGGCCCGGGGGTTAGAAGATAAGGCATATCCTCTTGCCCCAGCGGGCCTTTAAAAGCATGTTGATGTAAAGCCGCCGTCATATTAATCTCCCAGCATACAGCTCCATTAGAGCCGCTTGGTTCGGCCCAGTCAAATCCCCCATGCAAGTTTGAAAATTGCTGCTATAGTGAGTCCAGTCAGCAACAGGAGTTAGACATGACAATCGGTTACATCATTCTCGGTTTAGTGGTGGTTGTGGTCGGTTATTTGATCACGGTCTATAACTCGCTCATTTCAAACAAAAACATGGTGGCCGAAGGCTGGAGCGGCATTGACGTGCAATTGCGTCGCCGCGCTGATCTGATTCCAAACCTGATCGAGACCGTCAAGGGCTATGCCAGCCACGAAGATAAGTTGTTCCGCGACATCGCTGAACTCCGCGCCAAAAGTATTGCTGGTGGCAGCGTGGCTGATCAATCAGCGACTGGCCAAGCCATGAGCCTAGCCATGGGCAAATTATTTGCGATCGCCGAAGCCTATCCCGAACTCAAAGCCGATGCCAATTTCCGTGATCTACAAGACAAGCTTTCGGGAATTGAAGACGAAATTCAATTGTCGAGACGTTATTACAATGGTGCGGTTCGGAATTTTAACACGCTGATCGAAAGCTTCCCAAGCAATCTAATCGCTAACAACTTCCATTTCACCAAAGCTGATTTCTTTGACATTGGTGATGTGGCCGCGCGTGAAGTTCCGAAAGTCGATTTCAAGAAAAGCTGATGAAACGCTTCGTCATCGCATGTTTGTGTTTCTTCAGTCTGGCGCTAACCGCACTTGCAGATGAGGCAATACTGAAGTTCCACAGTGATGTAACTGTGAACCAAGATGCCTCAATGGATGTGACGGAAACAATAGTTGTCACCTCAGAAAACAACCGCATCCGCCACGGCGTCTTCCGCGATTTTCCAACGCGCTATACAGATAAACATGGCGTTCAAAAAACCGTCGAATTTGCCGTCAAAACCGTTTCCCGCGATGGCTATTCTGAACCCTACACAATTGAATCAATCTCCGGCGGAAAGCGCATTCGCATTGGAAGCAAGGATACGCTGCTCAATGATGGCCAGCATAAATATGTGATTTTTTATCACACGGCGCGGCAACTTGGTTTTTTTGATAAATTTGACGAACTCTATTGGAACGTAACCGGCAATGGTTGGGATTTCGAAATCCAAGATGCCAGCGTTGATGTGCATTTGCCGTCTGGTGCTGTGATCCAGCAAAGCGCAATTTATACTGGTTCTTTTGGTTCGTCAGGCAAAGATGCAACGAGCTCCACACCGACCTCAAATGAGTTCGCCGCTCAGACCACGCGTGTTTTGAGTTCAAGTGAGGGGTTAACGATCGCTGTTGCTTGGCAAAAAGGAATTGTAACAGCGCCTTCGCAAAGCCAGCAACAACTCTGGTGGCTGCGCGATAATGCGGGTTTCTTTGGCCTCGTGCTCACACTGTTGGGTGTTATCGGATATTTTTTCAGTGCATGGACTCGGGTAGGTCGCGATCCGCCAACGGGCACGATCATTCCACTATTTCATCCTCCTGAAGATTTGGGACCAGCGGGCGTTCGCTATGTGTGGAAACAAGCATTTGATAACACGGCCGTAGCCGCCGCTTTTGTTGGGCTGGGCGTTAAAAAATATCTGAAAATTACGAACGAGAACGGCGAATATACAATCGAAAGTCTGAAGGGGCAGGGCGTGCCTTTGATCGCTTCTGAAAAAGCGTTGCATAACCTACTTCCGGCTATCCCGTTTAAACTCCGGCAAAGCAATCACGAGGCGATTGGCAAGTTGGTCAACAATCTCCAAAGCAGTCTTGAAAAGGCATACAAGGAAACACTGTTCCA
>JAYVPZ010000329.1:0-5719 GCA_043757105.1 Aestuariivirga sp.
GGTCGCTGGGATGATGTGGAGGCTGTCAAGCTTTCTGATGTAGTGGTGTTTCCTGTTTGCGAGCCGTCGATTCTTAAGGGGCGAACCGATTTGAAGCCTGCAGAGCTTGCTGATTTTAATCTGCTTCATATGGATTTGAAGCAGTGGTGGGGTGAATGGTTGGCGGAGGCTGGTGTGCAAGGCGTGGATGATCGGCGCGGGCCTGTGCTTCAGAATCAATTGGCTTTGGAAGCAGCTGAAGCTGGACAGGGCTTTGCATTGGGCGACCAAATCATTTGCACCGATAGTTTGATCGAAGGCTGGTTGGCGCGGCCGTTTGATTTAGATATGAAAGACCATGGCTCATATTGGGTGGTGCGCAAGAAGGGATCGAAGGAATCGGCCCCTGCCCGCGTGTTTCGTGAATGGTTGATGGGAGAAGTTGTGGAAACCAATAAAAAGTTTGCAGCTTTTAAGGCGCAAGGCTTGAAGGCCCGCGCAAAGTAAGCCACCAACGACTCAAGATTGATTGAAGTGAGTCTCAGATGGCGAAATATGATTGTTTGAAGTGTCCGGGCTATTGCTGCTCTTATCCTGTGATCGAGGTTAAGGACAGAGACGCCGTTCGCATTGCCAAGCATTTCGATATGCCATTGGCCAAAGCCGAGAAGAAATATTTTAAATCGGCCCATGGATATAAACGGATCATGCGTCGTAAGGCGGATGAGCATTTTGGTAAAATCTGTCAGTTTTTTGACACTGATGTGCGGCGTTGCACGATATATGCGGCGCGGCCATCAACATGTCGGATTTTTCCGGGCAACTCATGTGGCTATTATGATTTCTTGAAATTCGAACGCTCCGGCCAAGAAGACGCTGAATTCATTTCGACGACGAACCATAACGAAAATTAAGAAATGTTTTCTTCTTTCTAACATGTCGCAATCCATCAACAGTTCAGCACGTACTCATCACCGAAGATAAAACTTAAGCGTCATGAGGTATTGATAATGAAGAAATTAGTTATTTCTGCGATTATGCTTTTTACATTTGTTGGTATTGCAGAGTCTGCGCCGAAAGCCAAAACGAACATGAAAAAACAAGAAGTCAGAATTCGTTGTAAACCGGGATTTATGTTTGAACGTGGCAAGTGCATTATCATTCCAAACATGGAAAATACCTCTATGAGGCATTGATCTGGCCAAAATTGATCACAGATTGATCATCTATTTGTGATGATTTTTGGCGAGTGTTGACCACACTTCGCGATTGAATCACGCTAACTTTCAAGGTGTTAGATCTTAACAACCTCAGGAAGGAATACACTATGATCAAGACAACACTCGCAGCACTTTTGGTTCTCTCAGCATTCGCAGGCGGCGCAGAAGCCGCTATGAAGAAGATGGATAAGATGAAGAAGATGGATCATTGCGGCAAAGGCATGATGATGATGAAGGGCAAATGCATGGCCGATCACATGATGAAGAAGATGAAGAAGTAATTCTTCTTTTTTGTTATTTACAGCCGATGTAGGAGACTACATCGGCTTTTTTATTGTTTGAACATAACCAAAAAAAAGCCGCCCAATTGAGCGGCCTTTTGTAGTTTGATTTTCGAATTAACGCTTGGAGAACTGGAATCGGGCACGGGCTTTGGCGCGGCCATATTTCTTACGTTCAACGGCACGGCTGTCGCGTGTGAGGAAGGAACCCTTCTTCAACATTGGGCGAAGGCCCGGCTCAAAGTTGACGAGTGCGCGGGCAATGCCGTGACGAACAGCACCAGCTTGACCAGAAAGACCACCGCCAACAACTGTACAATCAACATCCATTTCAGACATACGGTTCACAGCATGCATTGGCTGAGCCAAGAGCATGCGGAGCACTGGACGGGCGAAATAAGTTTCAATCGGCTTACCGTTAACAGTGATCTTGCCCTTGCCGCGCTTAATCCAAACACGAGCAATCGCATTCTTGCGGCGGCCCGTTGCATATGAACGACCCTTTGCATCAATCTTTGGTTGGACTGGAGCAACTGGTGCAGCAGCCGCAGCACCGCCGCCAACTGCTGGTGCCATGCCCATTGCTGAACCCAAGTCAGCGAGTGTTTTTGTTTCAGCCATGATTTAGCCTCTCACTACGTTTTTAGGGTTCATTGCTCTGATGTCGAGCACAACTGGGTTTTGCGCTTCATGGGGATGTGTTGCACCCTTATAAATGCGCAAATTGGTCATTTGCTGACGCTTCAATGAAGCACCTGGCAACATGCGCTGAACTGCGAGTTCTAAAATACGTTCTGGACGTTTGCCATCCAAATATTGGTGCGCATTGCGTTCCTTAATACCGCCGGCAAAGCCTGTATGCCAATAATAGGTTTTGTCTTCGCGCTTCTTGCCTGTGAAGGCGATCTTTTCACAATTGATAACAATGATATTATCGCCGCAGTCCATGTGTGGCGTAAATGTTGGCTTGTGTTTGCCGCGCAGACGGTTTGCAATAATTGCAGCAAGACGACCAACAACAAGGCCTTCAGCGTCAATCAGCATCCACTGCTTCTGAATTTCCGACGCTTTCGCCGAATAAGTCTTCATGAGCTTGTTCTCTGAATAGGAGTTAACTAAAACGCGCCTTCTGATGAAAGCGCGGTGTCAACGGCTGATAGCGAACTAGCTGCTCTGATGTCAAGAAGATATCTTATTTTGTTGGGTTTTATTTGCGAGGTAACATAATACCTCATTAAATCGATAGCCGCAATTTTTTGCTGGCTGAAACATGGTAGCTGGCGTAAATTAAGAACTGAGGTGGTTCGATGAATTTATTTGTGAAATATACGGCGATCTGCGGCGTTCTGGCATCGGCTCAGATACCTGATTACTCAGCGGCACAAACCACTGGAACGCAAGTCACATCGCCTATAGTGACCACAGCACCCGTCATACCTCCTATTGTTAAGCCTACTCCGCCTGTGATTGCCCCTGCTCCGGCGACGCCTCCTATCGTTGCCCCTGCACCAGCGACACCACCGATTGTAACCCCGCCTGCACCTGGAGATCAACCTGCACCTGTCGATCCGAGTGCAGCCGACACTGAAGGTGATATGAGCGTTGGCGAAATTGCGACAGTAGAGACGGAAGAATTGACAGCCGATATGGCGCGTAAGGCGCTTGATGCTTATTTTTTGATTCAAGAGAAATATAAGGATTCGCCGCTAGCGGATTATCAAGATTTGCAAGAATTTGTCGATAAAGACCCTAGGGGTAAGGAAATGGAAGCCGATGTGAAAAGCTTTGGCTTCAAAGATGTGAATGATTGGAATTTGGCGGTCACTACACTTGGAGTGACTTATAATAATCAGCTGAATGACCAGACAACCGATATCACGCAGCAAATTGACGATGTAAAAGCTGATACGACAATGGCGCAAGATATGAAGGACCGCATGGTCAAGAATTTACAGGCGATGATTCCTTCAGAAAATAACCGCAAGATTGTCGAAGAGATTACCAAAGATGCAGCTTATGCTGAGAGGATAAAGCTTCTGGAATCAACTGACGAATGAGTTCGGTTTTAAAAATAGCGCGTGACGGCGCAGTTTTGCGGTTGACGTTAGGCGACGATGCGTCCCGCAATAGTTTGTCGGAAGCGATGCTGGCGGCGTTGCGTTTTGAGCTTGATGCAGCTCAATCAGATAGAACTGTTCACGTTATTATAATTGCAGCTGATGGTGTTGCGTTTTCAGCCGGTCATAATCTGAAAGAACTTACTGCCCATCGCGATGATGATGATTTAGGCGAGGCTTACTTCAAGCGCATTTTTGGTTCTTGCGCAGAGGTTATGACCGCTATTGCATATCATCGTTGTGTGACAATTGCTGAAGTTCAGGGGTTGGCTAGCGCTGCGGGATGTCAATTGGTAGCGTCTTGTGATTTTGCATTTGCAAGTGACAATGCAAAATTCTGTACGCCCGGGGTAAATATCGGTTTGTTTTGCTCAACGCCAATGGTGGCATTGTCTCGTGCGGTTTCGCCTCGGCATGCGCGCGAGATGCTGCTGTCGGGTGAGGTTTATGATGCGGTCTATGCCCTTCGTATTGGGTTAGTAAATGAGATTTTGCCTACGGCTTTGCTAACTGACCACGTTACAAAATTTGCAATAAGGATTGCGGGCAAATCACAGGTCGCACTGGCAATTGGCAAGCCCGCAATTGAAATGCAAGCTGATCTGAATTTAGAAGATGCTTATGCCCATTGTTCCAAGCTTATGGTTGAAAATTTCATGGATGCGGCGGCACAAGAGGGTGTGGGCGCTGTTTTGCAAAAACGTAAACCCGTTTGGCCGCAAAGTTGAACCATGATTTTTACAGTGCCGAATACCTCGCAGATATTTTGCGCGAAGTTAAAACAATTGCGTTGGTTGGTGCTTCAAATAATACTGTGCGACCATCATATTTTGTTCTGAATTATCTTTTGGAAAAAGGATACCAAGTATTCCCGATTAATCCGGGATTGGCTGGACAAGAAATTTCAGGTCAAAAAGTTTACACCAACTTGGCCGAAGTTCCGGCGCCAATTGATATGATCGACATTTTTAGAAATTCTGAGGCCGCCTTAGCTGTAACAAAAGAAGCGTTAGCTCTATTGCATAAACCAAAAGTGATTTGGATGCAGCTTAGTGTACGAAATGATGAAGCTGCGACACTCGCCGAAGCACAGGGATTAAAAGTTGTGATGGATCGATGCCCCAAAATGGAATTTGGCAAAGCCTCAGGTGAATGGGCTTGGGTTGGTGGAAATTCTGGACAAATATCATCAAGACGTCAGGTTGTGAATGCGAATGGTCGGATGCAAAGTTTGGGAATCGCACCGAAATGATATCGAGTCATTCATTAGTTATGATTTTATCATCGAGGATAATTCGTCAGGATCAACACCGCCGAAGTGAGGCGCTTGCTCGTTTCGATTTTCCGGCATAGTCTCGCTACACATAATAAAAAGGAATAGGCCATGGCCGACAAAACACCCGGATTTGATACACTGGCAATTCATGCAGGCGGAGCGCCGGATTCTGCAACTGGCGCACGGATAACTCCAATCTATCAAACGACTGCATTCGTCTTTAACGATGTGCAACATGCGTCTGATTTGTTTGCGCTCAGGGCATTCGGCAATATTTACACCCGCATCATGAACCCCACGCAATCTGTACTGGAAGGCAAGGTTGCAGCATTAGAAGGCGGAACAGCGGCGCTCAGCGTGGCATCTGGTCATGCGGCTCAGTTGTTGATTTTCCATACAATGATGCAACCAGGTGATGAGTTTATTGCTTCGCGCCAACTCTATGGCGGTTCAATCAACCAGTTCAATCATTCGTTCAAATCATTTGGTTGGAATGTGATTTGGGCGGATGCTGAGGATATTTCTTCGTTTGAAAAAGCCATAACGCCGAAGACCAAAGCGATTTTTGTTGAGTCGATTGCCAACCCCGGTGGGCGCATCACTGATCTTGAGGCCATTGCCAAAATTGCTCAGAAAGCGGGCATCCCATTGATCGTTGATAACACATTGGCAACACCATATTTGTGCCAGCCCTTCAAACATGGCGCAAATATTGTGGTTCACTCTCTCACCAAGTTTATGGGCGGGCACGGTAACTCGATGGGTGGTGTGATTGTTGATGGTGGTAACTTTGATTGGTCGAAGAGCGGCAAATATCCCCTGCTCTCGGAACCAAACGAAAGCTAT
>JAYVPZ010000330.1:0-5716 GCA_043757105.1 Aestuariivirga sp.
CATTTCAAAGCCAACAATGTGAAAGCCGAAAACATCACAGAAGAAAACGGCCGTAATGTTATTCACTTCGAAGATTTTGAAGGCCAGCGCCTGAGTTTAGTCGATGATGAAAGCGATACAACAGTCAACACATGGCCCCAAAGCCCAGTGCCCGCCGAACATCAAATCCGCGGCCTCGGCCCCATCACGCTGAGCGTGCCTGATCTCAAACCAACCGACATGGTGTTGACCAAAATCATGGGCATGATCCCCGCCGCTCGCTTTGGCGACACGCATGTTTATCACATGAAAGGCGCTGGCCCTGTGGCTGAGCTGCACGTGCGCGTCGAACCTAATTTACCCCAAGCCCAACAAGGTGCCGGTGCTGTGCATCACGTGGCTTTCAATATTGAAATGAGCCAATATGAAGCTTGGACAGACCGCCTAAAGTCTATGCGCGTGCCAAACTCTGGCCCCGTAGATCGCTTCTGGTTCAAAAGCCTCTACTTCCGCGAACCAAATGGCATCCTCTTTGAACTGGCAACCGACGGCCCCGGCTTTGCCACAGATGAACCGATGGACAAATTGGGTGAAACACTATCATTGCCACCATTCCTTGAACCCAAGCGAGCGGCGATTGAAGCAAAGTTGAAGAAGCTCATTTAAGTCTTCGCCCGCTTGCGGGAGAAGAAGGAGACCCATTTTGCACCTACACAAAATGGGGAAGATGAGGAACCACGCGCTCCCATATTCATTTCCCCTCACCTATCCCACTCCGCTTACGCTTCGCGGGCCCCTTTCCTCTCCCGCAAAAGGCGGGCGAGGACGTTATGGCAAGTTATCGCGCATAAAAATATCAATCCGAATGCGCTCCTGATCTTCAATCAGCGGCATATTATCTGCCTTGGCCATCAACACGCGCACAGCGCTGCGCACTTCATGGCCAGCATCTTGATTGATGATCACATCAATCGTGCCACGGATCAGCGCGCGGCGTGAACCGTCCGTAATCTCGTGGGCAACAAAAACCAAATCCTTTGGTCGTGAACTGGCATCAAGGGCTGAAACAATACCTGCCGTGCCACCTCCCACATTATAAATCCCCAACAGATCCGGATGCTCTTTCAACAACTGTTTGGCCAGCTCTTCAGAACGCTCCATGTTATCGCGAGATTCACGCACAGGTAGAATTTGTAAATCCGCAAATTCATGCGCCATCACTTGCTCAAACCCAAACTGCCTTTCAATATGATCTCGCAACGCTAGTGAACCCGCAAACAATCCAACTTTGCCTTTGCGCGTTCCCAAAAACCGTCCCATCAATCCAGCCGCCGTGCGTCCCGCTGACGAATTATCAATCCCAGAATAATGAGAACGCTTTGACCCCGGCACATCTGAAACCAGCGTGACCACAGTCACACCTTTGGCGACTAGTGCGTTGATTGACTCGCGCACTGCCGGATGATCAAGTGCCACCACCGCAACGCCATCAATACCCTCTTCCAATTCATCCAAAACCTTAGCCAGCAGCGGCCCATCAAACACATCCACGCGCTTCACCATAATCGAAACACGTTCCCCGGCCATGCGCGAAGCCGCAGCTTCAACCTCTTCACCCACGCGCTGCATAAATTCGCCAGCCGTGTTCGGCAGCACAAACCAGAAGCGATACTCACGGCCCCGTGCCAGACGCGCTGCAATTCGGTCAGGCTGATAGTTGAGTTCTCGAATAGCCGACTCAACCTTCTCAACCGTACGCGTTTTAACCCCCGGCCTGTGATTCAACACCCGGTCAATCGTCGCCACGCTAACTCCGGCCTTTTGGGCCACATCTTGAATCGTAATCTTCACCATGGCCTGTTTGAAGCGGATGGCTGGCCACTTGTCAAATAGTTGCAGCTAGGGCAATTCTCGAACATGGCCCATCAACTCAAATTGGCCGCCGATATCGGCGGAACCTTCACCGACATTGTTCTTGAGAAAGGACCTAAACGCTGGAGCGGCAAAGTCCTGACCACCACGCAAGCACCAGAACTCGGCGTGCTGGAAGGCATCAAACTCATTCTCGAAGAATCAAAAATGTCAGCCAAAGATATTTCAGTTTTCATCCACGGCACAACACTGGCCACAAACGCGTTGATTGAACGCAAAGGTGCCAAGACCGCCTTCATCACCACCGAAGGCTTCCGCGATGTGATTGAACAAGGCTATGAAAAACGTTTTGATCATTATGATCTGATGATCGAAAGCGCCAAGCCTCTGGTTGATCGCCACTTGCGCCTAACAATAAAAGAACGCCTCGCTGTAAATGGCGACACACTCATCCCCCTCGATGAAACCCGAATCCCCGAACTCGCCAAAACCATTCGCGACGAAAATGTCGGCGCTGTCGCCATTGGCTTGCTGCATGCCTACGCACACCCAAAACACGAGCAACGCATTGCAGAATTATTGAAGCCTCTACTACCTGCACACATCACAGTCTGCCTCTCATCCGAAGTCGCCCCCGAAATCCGCGAATATGAGCGCTTCTCCACCACTGTCGCCAATGCCTATGTGCGCCCCTTAATGGCGGGCTATCTCAAGCGCTTACAAACAGCCCTCGGTGAAATGGGTCTAAACGCGCCACTTTATTTAATGATGTCCGGCGGCGGGCTGACCACGCTAGAAACCGCCAGCCGCTTCCCCATTCGCCTCGTCGAGTCCGGCCCAGCAGGCGGCGCCATCCTCGCCGGCCGCATCGCACAGAGCTGCAAATTGCCAGAAGTCCTCTCCTTTGATATGGGCGGCACCACTGCAAAAATCTGTCTCCTGAGCAATGCCGAACCAGCCCGCGCCCACCGTTTTGAAATTGCCAGAGCTTACAAAGATATGAAGGGCTCCGGCATCCCCGTTCGCATTCCAGTCATCGAGATGGTAGAGATCGGCGCTGGCGGCGGTTCTATCGCCCGCGTTGATAAATTAGGCCGTCTCACCGTTGGCCCCGATAGCGCAGGCTCAACCCCCGGCCCCGTTTGCTATGGTCGTGGCGGAACCATACCCACAGTCACCGACGCAAATGTCAGCCTTGGTAAAATTGACCCCGCATTCTTCGCGGGCGGTAAAGTTCCACTCGATGAGGCCGCATCCGCCGCCGCATTTAAAACCCATATCGGTGACACATTAAACCTCAAAGATTTTTGGCCGGCCGTCGGCGTAGCCGAAATCGTCGAAGAAAACATGGCAAATGCAGCCCGCGTTCACGCCATTGAGCGCGGCAAAGATATTGCCAAATGCACCATGGTGGCCTTTGGCGGCGGCGCACCACTCCATGCTTGTCGCTTGGCTGAAAAAGTTGGTGTCACCAAAATCATTGTACCCGGCGGTGCGGGCGTGGGCTCAGCCATCGGCTTCTTGCAAGCCCCCGTCGCTTATGAAATCACCAAATCTGCCGCCATCAATCTCGACAACTTTGATCCTGCCCATGTGAACGCACTTATCAAACAAATGACCCGCGATGCTGAAGCCGTGGTCAAACCCGCACTCAAAAATGAAAAGCCCTTTCTTACCGTTGTTGCCGATTGCCGATACGTGGGCCAAGGCCATGAAATTCAAGTCACCATCCCCATCCGCGCCCTCACCAAAGCAGACGGCGCAAAACTCAAAGCCATGTTTGAAAAAACCTACGCCTCGATCTACGGCCTCACCATTCCAAACCAGCAAGCCGAAGCGATTACTTGGTCACTCACCTGCTCCTCACGTGAGGGTAAACCAGCCGCCGCCAAAGCTTCACCAAAGCGCAAAACCATAAAACCCCTCCGTACACGGAAGATTTATGATGCAGCCTTGGGCAAGCTCACCAACGCACCTGTCTATTGGCGCTTTGATCTCAAACCCGGCATGTCCCTCAAAGGCCCAGCCATAATAGCCGAGCATGAAACCTCCACAATCGTGGGCGCAAAGTTCAACGCCAAAATCAATTCCCTGGGTTATATCGTGATGGAGCGCCACAAATGAGCAAAGCCGCATTAGAAGCCATCAAAACCCAAGTGATGTGGAACCGCCTCATCGCCGTAGTTGAAGAACAAGCGCAATCACTCCTCCGCACAGCGTTTGGCACAATCACGCGCGAAGCAGGTGACCTTTCAGCAGGTGTCTACAACACGCAAGGCCACATGATCGCTCAAGCCATGACCGGCACCCCCGGCCACGTCAACACCATGGCCACCGCTGTTGCTCACTTTTTTGAAAAATATCCACAGCACACCATGAAGCCCGGCGATGTTTATTGCACCAATGACCCATGGCTCGGCACCGGGCATTTGTTCGACTATGTCATGATGACGCCGGTTTTTCTCAAACAAAAACTCGTCGCCTTCTTTGCTTCCACTTGTCATGTGATTGATGTGGGCGGAGTGGGCTTTTCGGCCAAGGCAAATTCGAGCTTCGAGGAAGGAACGCTGATCCCACATTTGATGATCCGCAAGCAAGGCAAGCTGAATGATGAATTGCTCAGCGTCATCCTCGCCAACAGCCGCAATCCCATTGAGGTCAAAGGCGATCTGCTCTCGCTCATCAGCGCCAACGACACAGGTGCAAGACGACTGGCCGAGATGATGACAGAGTTCAACATGAAGTCGCTCGACAAACTGGCCAATCACATTTTAAAAACCTCCGAAAAAGGCGCGCGCGAAGCCATCAAATCCCTGCCCGACGGCGAATGGTCCTACGCCATGCCGCTCGATGGTTATGAAGCCCCCGTCACCATCCGCGCCAAGCTCATCATCAAGCAAGGCAAGATCATCGTCGATTACACAGGCACATCAGCCGCCTCGATTTACGGCATCAATTCCCCCCGCACCTATTCGCTGGCCTACTCCGTCTTTGCACTCAAAGCCATCATCGCCCCGCATGTGCCAAACAATATCGGCTCGCTGTCATGTTTTGACATCATCACCGAACCACACACGATTGTTGATCCCATCCGCCCCTCGCCCGTCACCTCGCGCCATGTCACGGGGCAGATGTTGGCGGATGTTGTTTTCGGCTGTCTGGCGCAAGCACTGCCCGGAAAAGTGCAAGCCGAAAGCGCAGGCAGCATTTGGATGATCTCGCTCAATTCCGCCCATGGCCGCGTGGCCCGCGCTGATCTTGAAGGCACATCTGATTTTGGCGTGCTGGCCATTGGTCTGGGCGGCATCGGCGGCAGGCCCGGCAAAGACGGCCTCTCCACCATGGCCTTCCCGTCAGGCATTGGCAGCATCCCCGTTGAAATCACCGAAAGCCAATGCCCCCTGTGGTTTAAAGAAAAACAATTCTTGAAAGGCTCAGGCGGCCAAGGCGAATATCGCGGCGGGCTTTCGCAGCGCATCGAAATCCGCAACCGCGAGCAAGCCCCCTTCACCATCAGCGCCGCCACCTTCGACCGCATCAAACACGCAGCCCAGGGCAGAGACGGCGGCAAACCCGGCTCACTGGGCGTGGCCCGTTTAGGCAGCGGTCACCCCCTCCCCGACAAAGGCATCCACCTCGTGCCAACAAACGACAGCCTAATCCTAGACCTCCCCGGCGGCGGCGGCTTCGGCGATGCAAACAAACGGCGAGCTGATCAAATAGAAGCCGACAAAAAAGCAGGCATCATCTAACTGTCCTCTACCGCAAAGCGGGAGAGGAAAGGGGCCCATCGCTTGCGATGGGATAGGCGAGGGCGCTTGATCTACTTGCATTCACACCACAAACCCTTATCTCTATCTGCAAT
>JAYVPZ010000331.1:0-5713 GCA_043757105.1 Aestuariivirga sp.
CGCACTGAGCGTGAAAAAGCGGAGGCCACTTTATATGCGGCTTCCAATTTTGCGCGCGATCTTTTAACAGTCGCCGACAATCTGGGCCGCGCATTGCAGGCTTTACCAGAGGAAGAGCGCGAGCACGCGGGCACAATTGAGAAAAACTTGATCATTGGCGTTGAGGCCACTGAGCGTGAATTGCACAATGTTTTTCAGCGCCACGGCATCAAGAAAATTAATACCGTCGGCCATAAGTTTGACCCCAATTTCCATCAAGCCATTTTTGAAGTGCCCACTGCTGAAAAACCACCGGGCATCGTGATGCAAGAATTGCAGTCTGGTTACCAGGTCGGTGAGCGTTGCTTGCGCCCGGCCATGGTGGGTGTGTCTAAAGCCGAATAGGGGCTTTACACCACGCTTAATTCGTAGCAGTTTCCGTTTCAGATTCACGCTTATGATGAATCGTAAATTATGGGGATGGAACATGGCTGAGTACGCACTCGATATTTATAAAGATAAGCGCGGCGAGTTTCGTTGGCGGCGCACAGCGTCCAATGGTGAAATCGTTGGGGCATCATCTGAAAGTTATAAAGCCAAGAAAGATTGCGAAGCCAATGCCAACCGCGATACGGCTGGCGACAAGTGGGAATTTTATAAAGACAAGCGCGGTGAAAGCCGCTGGCGCTGCTTCTCCAAAGCTAACGGCAAACAAGTGGGCCGCGCTTCGGAAGGTTTCAAATCTCCATCGGGCTGCAAGAACAATGCAAAGATGAATGGTTACGCGGGTTAAATAACTTTGTGTCTTCTGCCTTCTCCCCTTGAGGGAGAAGGTGGATCGCGCAACTCGCGCGAGACGGATGAGGGGCACTTTCTCCCTCAAGGGAAGAAGGGAGTTTAACCATCCGCCATCAGCCCCGCAGCTTTCACACCGGCAATCGCCGCAATTTCATCATTGGCGGATGTATCGCCTGAAACACCCACAACACCGATCACTTGGTTTTTGTCACCTCGAATAATCACGCCACCCGCCACGGGAATAATAGCACCCCCAACTGCCGGAATGGCACCCGCCAAAAAATGTGGGCGGTCGATGGCCAGTTTTTCCAAAGCGCTGGAATTCATGTTGAAGGCGAGTGATCCTTGCGCCTTGGCATTGGCGATTTGGAAGCGCTTGATTGAAGAACCGTCTTCTGCAGCAGAAGCAATGACAGCGCCGCGTGCATCAATGACCACTACGCCCAAGGGTTTGAATTTTTGGGCATGGGCGTGGGCAAGCGTGTGGGTGATGATGGATTGGGCTTGGGTGAGAGTGATGTATGACATTTGTTTGGCCTTGAACAATCTAGCGTACCTGAATCCAATTTTGGGAAATTAGTTGGTCATATGCAATTCCTATTTGTCGGACCGTGAATTGCTTCTTGTGGTCGTTCCAATTGTGAACCCGCTCAGTTGCCTCCAATAATGCGGATGCACCCTCATGTTGCACAACCCAATGCACAGTCGACAAAAGCTCGAGACCAAAAGGCGTTTCAAATCCTTTTACGAGTTCGCCTACGCGATCAAAACGGGAGACTGTATCTTGCTTGCCTACCAGAAAAGTCTCGGCGTCATTGATTGCTCCCGGCACAAGCTCCAATTCCTTATCAGGCTTGTCCCCTCCATCAGCGTAACCTGAAACTAGGTGCCCTTCGATTGCCTTTAGCACATGACTCAAGTTCTTAGCATATGGGCCATAAGGTGCTTTCTCATATTTCAGGCGCAGCGGTTCACCCGCTTCTTGCATGAAGTACATGAGCTTATGAACTTCTAGAAGGCTCACAAACGGATCCATCAGTCCACCAAGATATCGGTTCATCAAGGCCACGAGTGCCGCGCGCCCTGCTGTCATATCTGGCACTTCACGTGCTTTGAAATTTGCGGGAGTCCCATTCGGTTCATAGATCACGATACGCAGATCATTGAAACCACGCAATGCAGCCTCAATACGTGGACGCACTTCGGGCCAATCAAGACCACCAAGGCCGCTGCCAAGAGGCGGTATGGCAATCGACTTGATGCCGCGATTACGAATTTCGTGGGCCAAATCGATGAGGCCAGAGTCAATGTCCTCCATCCGGCTTTTGCCGCGCCAGTGGCGCTTCGTTGGGAAATTGATGATGAACTTTGGGTTTGTCATCGTGCCCGTTTCAAAAACGAACATCCGGCCCGGTTGAACTTCCTCACGGCGGCAGGCAACTTCGTAGGCTTTAAAATTAGCTGGGAAACTTTCCTTGAATTGCAAGGCAACGCCACGGCCCATAATGCCAACGCAATTCACCGTGTTGACGAGGGCTTCTACATCCGCCGCCAGTAGGTCACCCTTCGTGAATTCAATCATGCTCATGCTCCCTTAATAGTACCAATTCGGTCTCACGACCACGGGAGGCCGATGCCGACTGTTACCGAACGCCAAATTAGCTCTGGCTCCAATTTTTTCTGAATATACACCAATTTCACGCACAAGGTGCCACGGAAATGATTGGTGCATTAAGAATTCGGCCATCTTGTGATCTCTACACGAACGCCAGTTGCTTGCGCTGATAGCGTCCCAATTCAAATTGTCGAGATTATCTAGGCTCTTGTAAAAATCTGCGGCGCGGCTCGCTGCATTGATGTCTGTAAAAGCCCATTTGCGTTTTTCAACGCGGGCCCAACCCACAACCTCCGTCATATCTGCAACGAGGTGAATGACCGGGTCTTGCCCTTCGCGAAACGCGACGTTCGGGTGATTTCCACGAGAAATCACATATAGCATCACGGATCTGGGGCAAAGATAAAATGGTACGTATTCACCAACGCAAGTTCCAGTGTGACAAGCCACTGGCAACACCAATCTGTCGGCCTTTATTTCATTGTTGCCAATCACCGTTGCTCCCTGCCGGTTAATCATTATCGAATCCGGCAATAAGGCATCGTCCTTCACAATCGAAGCAAGATTGTCGACGTGGACGATGTGGTAGATTTTAGGTTGGTCAGGAACGGTTGCCATGATAATGAGATTCGGCGCATTAGAGCTAAAAATCAACCACCATTCTAACCCGTCTCAACGTCAAATTAATCCGCCCGCCTTCTTTCAACAAGGTGCTTGTTCCGGAATAAACCCGGTCAATCCCATGAAAACACAACCGCGAAATCCCACCCATAACCAACACATCACCGCTCGCCAGTTTCACCGTCGATGTTTTGCCGCCGCGCTGCGTGCCGCCGAAGCGGAACAGCGCTGTGTCTCCCAGTGAGATCGAAACCACGGGGGCGGTGAAATCTTCTTCGTCTTTATCTTGATGCAGGCCCATTTTGGCGCCGCCTTGGTAAAAGTTGACTAAACAGGCTTCGGGCAGCACGGCAACACCAGCAACTTTGCGCCAGATGTCTAAAACCTGTTCCGGCATTTGGGGCCAAGCTGTGCCTGTATCGGGATGGGTTGCCTGATAGCGATAGCCATTGCGGTCTGACACCCAGCCAAGACTTCCCATATTTGTCATGCGCACGGAAAAGGGCCGCCCCGTTCTGGGCATCATTGGAATGAACAACGGGGCCGCAATAACAGCCTCTCGCAGGCTGGAAACCATTGATTCCTGAGCCTCGCGGTTCAGAACCCCGGGAAAATGCTTCACACCGTCATAAATCATTTGAATCTCGCTTCACAAAACCTTGATAGCACCTGAATGCCCCCCTATATACCGCCCGAACGCCAAATCGGATGGGTCTTGAAATCCTGAGATGAGGCACAATTTATTTGCGGGGGCGGAAACGCACCAGTGCCTGAACAGGGGCTGGGCCACACCGTTCGCTTTAGGAGAAGACAAAATGGGTAAAGTTATTGGTATTGATCTTGGCACCACCAACTCTTGCGTGGCCGTCATGGAGGGGAAAACCCCTAAGGTTATTGAAAACGCCGAAGGTGCGCGCACCACGCCGTCAATCGTTGCGTTTAACGCCGAGGGCGAAACATTGGTGGGCCAGCCTGCCAAGCGCCAAGGTGTGACCAATCCTGAAAACACATTCTTTGCGATTAAGCGCCTGATTGGCCGCCGCATGGAAGACCCGATGGTTGCCAAGGATAAGAAGTTGGTTCCTTATTCCATCGTCAAGGCCGACAACGGCGATGCTTGGGTTGACAGCCGTGGCACAAAATATGCCCCATCACAAATCTCGGCTTTCACGTTGACCAAGATGAAGGAAACCGCTGAGCGCTATTTGGGCGAGCCCGTGACCCAAGCTGTGATCACCGTTCCAGCTTACTTCAACGACAGCCAACGCCAAGCCACTAAAGACGCTGGCCGCATTGCTGGTCTTGAAGTTCTGCGCATCATCAACGAGCCAACGGCTGCTGCCTTGGCTTATGGCCTCGACAAGAAAGAAGCGGGCACCATTGCGGTTTACGATTTGGGCGGCGGCACATTCGACGTGTCAGTCTTGGAAATCGGCGACGGTGTGTTTGAAGTGAAGTCCACCAACGGCGATACTTTCCTCGGCGGTGAAGATTTCGACATGCGCATTGTTGATTATCTGGCTGACGAATTCAAAAAAGAAAATGGCCTTGATCTCCGTAAGGATAAGCTGGCGCTTCAACGTCTGCGTGAAGCTTCTGAAAAGGCCAAGGTTGAGCTTTCATCTGCCATGCAGACTGAAATCAACTTGCCCTTCATCACTGCTGATGCATCAGGCCCAAAGCATCTGACCATCAAATTGTCACGCGCCAAGCTTGAAGCTTTGGTTGATGATTTGATCCAGAAGACCATTGAACCTTGCCGCATGGCACTCAAAGATGCAGGCGTTACTGCTGCACAGATCGATGAAGTCGTATTAGTCGGCGGCATGACGCGTATGCCTAAGGTTATTGAGCTGGTGAAGCAATTCTTCGGCAAGGAACCGCACAAGGGTGTGAACCCTGATGAAGTGGTGGCCATTGGTGCTGCTATTCAGGGCGGCGTTCTGAAAGGCGAAGTGAAGGATGTGTTGTTGCTCGACGTAACTCCATTGTCACTCGGCATTGAAACATTGGGCGGCGTGTTCACGCGGCTCATTGACCGCAACACCACAATCCCGACCAAGAAGAGCCAAGTGTTCTCGACCGCTGATGACAATCAAACAGCCGTCACCATCCGCGTGTTCCAAGGTGAGCGCGAAATGGCGGCTGATAATAAATCACTCGGTCAGTTTGACTTGATGGGCATTCCGTCTGCACCGCGCGGCATTCCGCAAATTGAAGTGACGTTTGATATTGACGCCAACGGCATTGTGAACGTGTCGGCCAAGGACAAAGCCACCAACAAGGAACAACAGATTCGCATTCAGGCCTCTGGTGGTTTGAGCGATGCTGAAATCGAAAAGATGGTGAAGGAAGCCGAGGCCAATGCAGGTGAAGATAAAAAGCGCAAAGATGCTGTGGAAGCCAAGAACCAAGCTGAAAGCTTGATTCACTCAACACAGAAGACGTTGAAGGATGCAGGCGATAAGGTTGCAGAATCTGATAAATCTGCGATTGAAGCGGCCATTGTTGATCTGAAAGCCTCAATCGAAGCTGGCGATGCTGATGACATTCAAGCCAAGAACACAGCATTGATGCAGCTCTCCATGAAAATGGGTGAAGCATTGTATAAGGCTGGTGGTGCAGACACCGCAGCTGCTGCCAATGCAGCATCGGGCAAAGATGAAGACGATGCCGATGATGATAAAGTTGAGCGCGATG
>JAYVPZ010000332.1:0-5712 GCA_043757105.1 Aestuariivirga sp.
AACCAATCCAACCCGCCCGAAGCCAAAACAACCACAGCTAGCCCCACAACAATCAGAGGCAGTTGAATGGCATTCCAAACGCTTTCCCAAAGCAAGCTAGCGCGTTGCAGGATGATTTTGAGATCAAGATGGTTTGGCGTTTGGTTGCTCATGGAAACGAATTATAACATGATTCCACCAAAATCATGGCATTATTGCCAAGGTGCTAAATGGTCTAATCCTATCAATTCTTCGTAAGTCTGGCGTGGCCGCACCACGGCAAATTGATCACCTTTGACTAAAATTTCGGAAATTAACGGCCTCGTATTATAAGTGCCCGATTGCACAGCCCCATAAGCACCAGCTGTCATAACCGCCATCAAATCGCCCTGCTCCAGTTTGGGCATACGGCGCGACTTGGCAAAATAATCACCCGTTTCACAAACCGGGCCCACAACATCGGCTTCTTGCGATATTTCGTTGCGGCTTTCATCCACTGCCAAAATCTCATGATAAGCGTCATACAGTGTTGGGCGAATGAGATCATTCATCGCCGCATCCTGTACAACAAAAGTCTTGCCCTCGTTTTCCTTCACATAGATGACCCGCGACACCAAAATTCCGGCATTGCCCACAATCATCCGGCCCGGTTCCATCATATATTTAAGACCAAGATGCCCCAGCGTGCGCATCACCATAGAAGCATATTCATCGGGATGCGGCGGAATATCATTATCACCCCGGTACGGCACACCAAGCCCGCCACCTAAATCAAGATGGCGAATATTATGCCCTTCAGATTTGAGGCGCGTCACCAATTCAGCCATCAGTTTGAATGCCTGTTCAAACGGGGCCAACTCGGTGATCTGGCTGCCGATATGCATATCAACGCCGGTCACATCAATATTGGGCAAAGCTGCTGCGCGGGCATAGACTTCTGAAGCCCGCAAATATGTAATGCCAAATTTGTTATCAGCTTTGCCCGTGGAAATTTTGGCATGTGACTTAGCATCAACATCGGGATTAACCCGAATAGAAACCGAAGCGCGTTGTCCCACCCGTTGTGCCACGGACGACAACAATTCCAATTCTGGTTCCGACTCGACATTAAAACACGCAATGCCTTCACGCAAAGCAAAGGCCATTTCCTTGGCGGTTTTGCCCACACCCGAAAAAACAATTTTACGAGCAGGCACACCAGCGGCCAGCGCACGGCGCAATTCTCCCTCAGACACAACATCCATGCCCGCACCTAAAGCCGCCATGGTCTTAAGAACAGCTTGGTTAGAGTTTGCCTTCATCGCGTAACACAGCAAATGATCAGTATCTTTAAAAGCGCCGTCCATCACCTTATAGTGGCGCTCCAGTGTGGCCGTCGAATAGCAATAAAACGGCGTGCCCACTTCGGCGGCAAGCACTTGCAAATCCACATCCTCGGCATGAAGCACGCCGTTCTTATAAGCAAAGTGATGCATTTATTTTGTCACTGCAGAGGGAGGCACATAAACCGGATCATTGCGAATGCCGCAGCCTGAAAGAGAAAAGGTGGAGACGATGATGGCCAATAATATGGCGTTTCTAAAGATATACACCATCGCTCACTTTCCTTTCGGGAACTTTAACCAGCGTTTAGCTTCACGACGCACATTAGCAGGTGCCGTACCGCCAAAACTGGTTCTGGAGGCCACCGAAGCTTCAACAGTTAAAACCTTGAAAACCGCTTTGGTGATGCCAAAAGATATTGACTGCATCTCTTCTAGCGAAAGTTCTGATAAAAAACATGCTTTTTTTTCGGCCAGAGCCACAATCCTGCCTGTGACATGATGCGCCTCACGAAATGGCATTTTAAGGTTCTGCACCAGCCAGTCGGCCAAGTCCGTCGCCGTAGAATATCCACTATTGGCTGCTGCTTTCAAAACATCTGTGTTTGGTACGAGATCACGCACCATTCCAGCCATTGCAGCAATTGCTAAGCCCAAATTATCAAGCGCGTCAAAAGTTGGTTCCTTGTCTTCCTGCATGTCTTTGTTGAAAGCCAACGGCAGGCCCTTCATCATGACGGCAACTGATGTGAACGCGCCTATAATCCGCCCCGGCTTCGCACGAATAAGTTCTGCCGCGTCCGGATTGCGCTTTTGCGGCATGATGGAAGAACCCGTCGTAAACTTATCCGACAATTTCACAAAACGAAATTGCGATGAACACCAAATCACAATTTCCTCGGCCAGCCGCGAAAGATGAATCGCGCAAATGCTTGAAGCAGCTAAAGTCTCCAAAATAAAATCCCGCGCTGAAACCGCATCAAGCGAATTGCGCATGGGCCGGTCAAAACCCAAATCCTTTGATGTCATATGCCGATCAATTGGAAACGACGTTCCAGCCAGCGCCGCCGCACCTAAAGGATTTTCATTCAAGCGTTTGCGCGCATCACTAAACCGCCCCCGGTCCCGGGACAGCATTTCCACATAAGCCAGCATATGATGACCAAACGTCACAGGCTGTGCGGATTGCAAATGCGTAAACCCCGGCATGATCGTGGCCGCATGGGTTTCAGCCTGTTTGGCCAAAGCCTGCTGCAAATCAGCCAGTCCAGCATCGATGTGATCAATGGCATCGCGCACAAACAATCTGACATCAGTGATCACCTGGTCATTGCGACTTCTGGCCGTGTGAAGACGACCAGCAGGCTCACCAATCAATTCCTTCAACCGACTTTCAATATTCAGATGAATATCTTCCAGCACCTGACTAAACTTGAATTTCCCCGTTTCAATCTCGACCTTAATCTGATCCAAACCAGCATGAATGGCCTTAACATCGGCTTTCGAGATAATGCCCTGCTTGGCCAACATGGCCGAATGGGCCTTGGAACCCGCGATATCCTGCGCATACAAGCGCTGATCAAAATCAATTGATGCATTTATTTCTGCCATTATGGCAGAAGGGCCCGAAGCAAACCGCCCACCCCACATTTTATTGGTCATTATTAATCCTCAATCACACCGGAAAAAGCTTACATGAAAACCAGAACCATTGTCATCCTTGTCGCCGCTTTAATCGGTGCAATCGGGCTTTACGTCTATCAGGCAGGCGAAGGCAAGGTGCTGGAGGCTGAACAGCCCAAGGAAACCGCGTCGACTTTGGCAGCCTTTATCAAACACCCTGCCCCTAAAGATATCGCTGCTTTCTCCTTTGCTGATGACAAGGGCGCTGTCTTAGATTTGAGCCATTGGAAAGGCAAAGTGGTTCTGCTGAACCTCTGGGCCACCTGGTGTGGGCCCTGCCGCAAGGAAATGCCCGAACTGGCACAGTTGCAGAAATTGCTAGGTTCAAATGATTTTGAGGTTGTAGCGATCAGCGAGGATTTAAAGGGTGTTGAAGCTTCGGCGGCATTTTTGAAGGATTCAGGTGCTGAAAATTTGGCACTGTACGTTGATCCCAAAATGACAGCGCTCACTGCTTTACAATCAATTGGCATGCCGACCACTTTGTTAATTGGTCGCGACGGCAAAGAAATTGGCCGCTTGTTAGGTCCCGCCGATTGGGCTTCAAAGGATGCGCAAGATTTGGTGAAGGCGGCGCTGGCGGTGAAGTGAACTACGCGTCTTCTCCCGTGAAACGGGAGAAGAAGGGGACCCATTGCACAGCAATGGGGGAGATGAGGGACAGGCAGTAGCGCTTGAGCTCAATCTTCAATCTCGGCTCCTCACCTATCCCAATGTGCTAACGCACATCGGGCCCCTTTCCTCTCCCGCGCAGCGGGCGAGGACATTACCGCGTCGGAACTGGCGTCTCACCCCGGTAATCATAAAACCCGCGCTTCACCTTGCGGCCCAACCATCCGGCTTCAACATATTTCACCAGCAGCGGGCAAGGGCGATATTTGCTGTCAGCCAAACCATCATGCAACACTTGCATCACCGAAAGACAGGTATCAAGACCAATAAAATCAGCCAACTCTAACGGCCCCATTGGATGATGCGCGCCAAGCCTCATCGACGTATCAATCGCTGTAACACTGCCCACACCTTCATACAAAGTATAAATCGCTTCATTGATCATCGGCAGCAAAATGCGGTTGACGATAAAGGCTGGATAATCTTCCGAAATCGCCGTGGTCTTGCCCAAAGTCAAAATGAAAGCCTGAATGGTTTTAAACACGGTCTCATCGGTGGCGATGCCGCGAATAAGTTCTACCAACTCCATCACCGGAACTGGATTCATAAAATGTATGCCCATAAATTTTTCAGGCCGACCCGTCACAGCCGCAAGGCGGGTGATCGAGATTGAAGACGTGTTGGATGCAATAATGCAATCCGCCTTCAAATGCGGCGTAACGGCTTCAAAAATCTGGCGCTTGATCGCTTCGTTTTCTGTGGCCGATTCAATCACCAAGTCAAAATCAGAAAATCCATCAAAACTGGCAACTGGAGCAATATGAGCCAATGTTGCAGCCCTTGCGTCCTCCGAAAGCTTGCCAGATTTAACCCGGCGCGAAAGCCCCGCATCAATTCCAGCAATCCCCGCTGTAATCCGTTCAGCCGCCGCATCATAAACCCCGACGTGATATCCAGCCGCAGCGACCACTTGCGCAATGCCGCAACCCATCTGGCCAGCACCTATGATACCCACTTTTGCAATTTTCATGTCGGCTATTTCCCCAGCTTTCCAAGCTCAGCTTCAAGCTCTGGCACAGCCGTAAACAAATCCGCCACCAAACCATAATCAGCCACTTGGAAAATCGGTGCTTCATCATCTTTGTTGATAGCCACGATGATTTTGGAATCTTTCATGCCCGCCAAATGTTGAATGGCTCCAGAAATACCAACCGCAATATAAAGATTGGGTGCAACCACTTTGCCAGTCTGGCCCACTTGATAATCATTGGGCACATAGCCTGCATCCACAGCCGCGCGTGATGCACCAACAGCAGCATTCAGTTTCTTGGCCACTTTTTCAAGCATCACAAAATTTTCACCAGATTGCATGCCACGACCGCCCGATACGATCACTTTGGCCGAGGTGAGTTCAGGACGATCTGATTGTGTCAGGTTTTCGCTGACGTAAGATGACAAAGCAGGATCAGCCGCAGCATTTGCACTCTCCACGATTGCCGAACCTGTTTCACCAGCCGCAGCAAATGAAGCTGTGCGCACGGTTATGATTTTCTTGGCGTCCAGTGATTGAACCGTTTGTACGGCATTGCCTGCATAGATCAAACGCACAAATGTATCAGCGGATTTCACTTCTGAAATATCCGAAATTTGCATCATGTCTAAAAGAGCAGCGACGCGTGGCATAAAGTTTTTACCGTTGGTCGTTGCAGCCGCAACAATATGATCATAATCCGGAGCCAAGGCCACAATAGTTGCCGCCATAGGTTCAGCTAACGGGCGCTCCAAAGATTTGGATTCAACGTGAAGAACTTTTTTCACACCAGATAATTTCGCAGCATGTTTGGCCGCAGCGCCAGCATTATTGCCAGCAACCAAAACATGCACATCACCACCCATTAAAGCAGCAGCAGTCAATGCTTTGTGTGTTGCATCTTTAACAACATGATTATCATGTTCAGCAATCAGAAGAACGGCCATTAGATTGCTCCTGCAGTTTTAAGCGCGCCAACAAGCTCGGCCACGGATTTCACTTTAATACCGCTGGCGCGTTTTGGCGGCTCTTCGGTTTTGATCATTTTGAGGCGCGGCTTCACATCTGCGCCATAGTCCGCTGGTG
>JAYVPZ010000333.1:0-5648 GCA_043757105.1 Aestuariivirga sp.
GCTATGGTTTTTTTGAAATTATTTTTGATTGAAATTGCATTCACATGAGCGCCGTCTTTGACTTGAAGTTTCCCGCCTGCATAAACATCACGGACGCAAGCATTGCCGCCGGAGAATATCCAAGCATCTAAAGCCGCGTCTTCGGCGCGACCCAGCAATGCGTGATGATCATCGTTCAGCATAACAAAATCAGCGCGCTTTCCAATCTCGATTGAGCCCATATTTTGCTGCAAGGCCTGTGCACCGCCTTTGAGTGCGCGTTCAAACATGCCGCGCCCTGTTGATTGGCCCGCTCCATCCGCCAGCACATTGCGCGTTTGATATTTCAAGCGTTGCGAATATTCCAGCATGCGCAAATCTTCTGACGGTGAAATGGTGATGTGGCTATCAGACCCAACGCCAAATTTTCCACCCGCTTTTATAAACTCTGCTGCTGGAAAAATTCCGTCGCCCAAATTTGCTTCGGTTGTGGGGCACAATCCCGCCACAGCGCCCGTCGCTGCTAAAGCACGTGTCTCGTGATCTTGCATATGCGTGGCATGAATGGCGCACCAATTTTGGTTCGCTTCAAAATGCGATAGCAAATATTCGACGGGTCGCTGCTTGCACCACGCCAAACAATCTTCAACTTCTTTGATCTGCTCGGCTACGTGAATGTGTACGGGTTGCCCTTGCGGCGTTGCTTCCAGAACTGCATCAAGCCCAGCTTTGGTCACGGCCCGTAAACTATGTGGCGCAACGCCCAATTGGTGATGGCCTTCGAGCTTGTCGTTGAGAATTTCATAAATATCTAAAAATCCATCGACATCATTGATGAATCGGCGCTGACCTTCATTCGGTGCTGCCCCTCCAAAACCACTGTGCGAATAGAGAACCGGCAGCATTGTTGTGGCAATGCCGGTTGCATCCGCCGCTGCTAAACAGCGCAAACTCAGTTCAGCGCGATTTGCATAGGGCGAACCATCGGGTTGGTGATGCAAATATTGAAACTCGCCAACGCTTGTGAAACCTGCACATAACATCTCGGCATAAGCTTGCGCCGCTACGGCTTCCAAATCTTCCGGCGAAAGCTTTAAAGCGAACCCATACATCACCTTGCGCCAAGTCCAGAAGCTATCAGCACTTGGCCCCGCCTTTTCAGCCAAACCTTGCATCAAGCGTTGATGCGCGTGGGAATGGAGATTGGCCATGCCCGGAACTGTGATGCCAGAAACGCGTTCGCCGTCTTTTGAGGAGGTTTCGATTTTCGAAATTAAACCATTCGAATTGACCGACACACAAACATCCCGCGCCCAGCCTGTGGGCAGCAATACGGAGTCAAATCTCAGCTTGCCTTGTTCCATGCACATCATTATACTGTATATACAACATTATACAAGATGGATTTTGGGTGATGCTGCTGAAAAATCTCAATCTGGCGACGATGACAGGCGGCTATGGCCTGATTCAGAAAGCCGCTATTTTGGTGGAAAATGGCCAGATTAAATGGTTTGGGCCTGAAGCTGAGGCCCCATTGGGTGAAGCCATCAACTGTCATGATGCCCTCGTCACCCCTGGACTGATCGACTGTCATACCCACCTTGTCTATGGCGGAAACCGCGCCAATGAGTTTGAACAACGCCTCAATGGTGCCGATTATGCTGCAATTGCGAAGGCAGGCGGCGGCATCATGTCCACGGTTCGCGCCACACGTGCTGCCAGCGAAGACGAGTTATTGAAATCAGGATTGAAGCGACTCGATAGTTTATTATCGGAAGGTGTTACCACAGTCGAGATCAAATCAGGTTACGGTCTTGATTTCGATACTGAATTGAAAATGCTGAGAGTGGCCCGAAAGCTCGGAAAGCAGCGATCCGCTACCATAAAAACTACATTTCTGGGAGCTCACACTTTTCCGGCTGAATATAAAGAAAATCATCAAAAGTACCTGAATATCGTTTGTAATCAATCGCTTCCTGCGGCTTTCGAAGCAGGTTTGGTGGATGCAGTTGATGCATTTTGTGAAGGTATTGCGTTTTCAGTTGAAGAGACGGAACTGGTTTTCAAGGCCGCAAAAAAGTTAGGCCTCCCCGTGAAGTTACACGCCGAACAACTCTCAAATCTCGGCGGCGCAAAACTCGCCGCCAAATATGGCGCTCTCTCGGTTGACCATATCGAATATCTCGATGATGAAGGTATCGAAGCGATTAATAAATCTGGAACCGTGGCGGTACTTCTGCCCGGTGCATTTTATTACCTCCGCGAAAAGCAAGCCCCACCCGTTGCTGCTTTGCGTTCGCGGAAAGTGCCCATCGCTTTAGCAACTGATCTTAATCCGGGATCATCGCCAGTTCATTCTCTGCTTTCAACAATGAACATGGCCTGCATCCTCTTCGGCCTCACGCCAGAAGAAGCTTTGCTTGGTGTAACCAAAAATGCCGCCAAAGCGCTGGGCCTTGCCGACCGTGGCGAAATCAAAGTTGGACTTCGTGCAGATATGGCTTTTTGGGATGTCGAGCGCCCGGGCGACCTCGCTTATCCGTTGGGCTTTAATCCGATTGCCGCCATCATGCAAAACGGCAAATTCTCGAAGGCTTTCGTATGAACGAAGCCCAACCACTTTATGCCCGCGTGAAAGATCACATTTTAGCGCAAATCCGTTCGGGTGTTTTGGCAGCTGGAAAACGCGTGCCCTCTGAAAACGAACTCGTTACGCAATTTTCAATCAGCCGCATGACCGCCAACCGCGCACTCAAAGAATTGACCGCCGATGGTTTCCTCGCCCGCGTGCCGGGTGTTGGAACTTTCGTGCGCGAAGCCACGCCGCGCACATCACTCATCGAACTTCGTAACATCGCCGACGAAATTGCCGCGCGCGGTCATCGCTACTCTTCGCGGATTGAGGATTTGCGCGAAGTCACAGCAACGCCAAATTTAATTGAGGACTTCGAACTTAAATTCGCAACACCGCTGTTCCACATCGCGATCGTGCACGAAGAAAACGGAATGCCAGTGCAGTTTGAAGATCGCTACGTTAATCCCTTCTCAGCGCCGCATTTTCTCAAACAGAATTTCGCCGAACAAACGCCGACTGCTTATCTGCTGAGCTTGCTTCCTGCCGATGAACTTGAACATAATGTCGAAGCTATCATGCCCGATGCAAATCAGCAGCGCCGTTTGAAAATCGCAAGCACAGAACCCTGTCTCTCACTCCACCGCCGCACATGGAGTGCTGGCCATGTCGTGACATCCGCAACCCTCATCTATCCCGCCAGCCGTTACGCGCTTTACTCGCGCTATCACACCGGAGCCAAACCACAATGAACACACGCCGCGATAATTCCCGCATCATAAGAGCTGACACGGGCACAAAACTCAGCGCCAAATCATGGCTCACCGAAGCGCCTCTGCGCATGCTCATGAACAACCTCGACCCCGGCGTGGCGGAACGCCCCGAAGAACTCGTCGTCTATGGCGGCATTGGCAGAGCGGCGCGCAATTGGGAAGCCTATGACCAAATCGTAGCCTCGCTCAAATCATTAGAAGACGACGAAACGCTGCTCGTGCAATCAGGCAAACCCGTCGGCATTTTCCGCACCCACAAAGATGCACCGCGTGTTTTAATCGCCAATTCAAATCTTGTGCCCCACTGGGGCACATGGGAAAAATTCCACGAGCTCGACCGCAAAGGCCTGATGATGTATGGCCAGATGACTGCGGGCTCTTGGATCTACATCGGCACCCAAGGCATCGTGCAAGGCACCTATGAAACTTTCGCCGAAGTGGGCCGCAAACATTATGGCGGCGATCTTAAAGGCAAATGGTTTTTAACTGCAGGCCTTGGCGGCATGGGCGGCGCACAGCCACTGGCCGCCGTGATGGCAGGAGCATCCATGATCGCTATCGAATGCCAACCATCAAGAATCGAAATGCGCCTTAAAACCCGCTACCTCGATTTCCAAGCACCCACCATGGAGGCTGCCTTGGCCATGATCAAGGCTTCGCCCAAACCTATTTCAGTTGGCGTGCTTGGGAATGCCGCAGAAATTTTACCCGACATGGTAAAACGCAAAATCCTGCCCGATGCTGTGACCGATCAAACCTCAGCCCATGACCCCATCAACGGCTATCTGCCCATCGGCTGGACATTGGCACAGTGGGACGACAAACGCGCCAGCGATCCTGAAGCGGTCAAAGCTGCTTCAATGGCCTCCATGAAAATACATGTGCAAGCCATGCTCGATATGCAAGCGCTTGGCGTGCCCACTTTGGATTATGGCAATAACATTCGCCAAATGGCTTTGGAAATGGGCCTCAAAAATGCCTTTGATTTTCCGGGCTTTGTGCCGGCCTATATTCGCCCGCTGTTCTGCCGCGGCATTGGCCCGTTTCGTTGGGCGGCCCTTTCTGGCAACCCGGAAGACATTTACAAAACCGACCAGCGCGTCAAGGAACTGATCCCCGATGATAAGCATTTGCATAACTGGCTTGACATGGCGCGTGAACGCATCGCCTTCCAAGGTCTGCCTGCCCGCATCTGTTGGGTGGGCCTCGGCCAACGCCACCGCCTCGGCCTTGCTTTCAACGAGATGGTCAAAAACGGCGAACTCGAAGCCCCGATCGTGATTGGCCGCGATCATCTGGATTCAGGCTCCGTCGCTTCACCCAACCGCGAAACCGAGGCGATGTTAGATGGTTCAGACGCCGTGTCTGATTGGCCGTTGCTCAACGCGCTTCTTAACACGGCAAGTGGTGCCACATGGGTTTCAATCCATCACGGCGGCGGCGTGGGCATTGGCTATTCACAACATGCAGGCATGGTCATCGTGGCGGACGGCACTGATGATGCGGCCAGACGATTGCGGAACGTGCTGTGGAACGACCCCGCCACAGGCGTCATGCGCCATGCTGATGCGGGATATGAGATCGCCGTGAACTGCGCAAAAGAGCAAGGCTTGAAACTGCCGGGGATTACGATTTAATCTGTAGTTTTGTGAATCAGAGAATCGTTATGACAACACCACTCAGCTGGGCTGTGATTACACCCAGCTATAATTTAGATTTCAAAAGATGCGCTTTGCTGTGTCGGAGCATGGATCATTTTTTGACCGGCTCTTGGCACCATTATATTGTCGTCGATCCAGTTGACCTGCCTCTCTTTGCGGCTTTGGCTGGGCCTAAGCGCAGCATCATCAACAAAACGGATATACTCGCAAAAGGCATGCACTTCATAGGGAAAGTGCCATTTATGCGTCTTGGTCGGGTTTGGTGGTCATTGCGCCATGGCCTCGTATTCGGATGGCAAATGCAGCAGATTGTGAAAATTTCAATGGCTTCTTATGTCAAGCAAGATGCTTTGGCCTTCTGGGATTCGGATGTGTTTTTTCTGAAAAATTTCGACATTGGCAATTTTGTTCGCGATGAAAAAATCAGGTTTTGCTGCGTGGAATCTGAACAAAAAACCGAACAGAGTTTAATGGTGAATAGCGTTGCATTGTTGGGCTTATCAGGCACAGAAGTGACAAAAATCTCCAACCTCGACTCTATTGTGATATGGCACCGCAAAACGGCAGTTGCGATGCAGGATTACCTCACCAAATTGCATCACAAGCCATGGCACGAAGCGATTGGCTCGAAGTTGATGTTTTCCGAATACAATCTTTACATGT
>JAYVPZ010000334.1:0-5589 GCA_043757105.1 Aestuariivirga sp.
AACAAACCCTCATGCATTTTCAATCCTTCTGGCCGATAGGGGAGCATAAGGTCATATTGTAAAACCTGGCTTTCCTTGAAGCGATCCTCAACGGATGAATGAAGCGTGGCATTTGCAATGATAGTCCTGTCTAACTTGGCGGCATGCGAGAATATGCCCGTCTTTGTCTCGTCGTGCTGCATACCCTTATGAGAAGGATAGATTTTCAAGACGCTACTATCAACCAGAAGTCCATTTGGTAGTGTCTGAGCTTGCTCCAGCATCCACTGGAGAGTGATATCAGAAAGTCTTGATTCATTTTCAGAATAGCCACCCCCAATATCTGCATGATTACCGGCAAACCAAAGCTGCTTGAACCAGAGAAATTTGCCACCTTCGCGGGCCGGCATTTCTGCTCCAGCCATTCCCCACGGTACGCGATCAAATTCCTTACGATGCTCGTCAATTGAAATCGCATGTCGCGCGTAGCCCACTTTTGGGTTGAGCTGTTTGTCGTAGAATTGCATTTTTGGACTTGTGAAGTGTAGAGTATCCCAAAAACTATAGCCTTCAAGGCCTTTAGCAAATTTGAGGTGATCATTCACATACCAAAGCCCGATCACTACCAACAGAAAAGCACTCATAATGCCAAACCAAGTGAAAACGAAAAAAGTTCCAACATAAGTTGCAAGGCACCAACTCAATAACGAAAGCAACATTACTACAGCTGCGGCTATCCCAGCCAAAGCTGGATAACTCGCAATCGCTGCCACGGTATCAAACACGCCCACAAAATAGGGATTGGCATTACCGCCATCTCCCACTTCGGATCCGTATCTATTTCTAAACCGCGCAGCAATCGCTCTTCTTTGATCGAGATATTTTGTGTCTTTGGGAGAGCCTACATGTTGGTACACATCATATACCGCTTCCTTTGCTATTTTTCGAAGTGAGGATTCATCTCTTTTAAGTGGCGAGCCGTCACGCATTTGAGTAGGCACTCCACAAAAGCAAAGCACCGCTGTTAAACAGCGCACTGTATAAGCGCCGCGGCTAAAACCAAAAACATAAATCCGATCACCGGGTTCAAAAATACGAATGATCTCCGCGTAACAATCAACAATGTTCATAGTGATGCCAAGCCCCGTCGCTTGGCTAATTATGTTATGAATTTTGCGAAACAGACCGCCTATGAGCCCGCTACCCTCTGGTACGGTACCAAGTCCAGGATCGTAATAAGTGAGCTGCAGGGCAGGATCTATGCTCGAATCGGGTCCACATCGTGTGGCTCTGAACAGTTTATAAATATTGGTTCGGTTCTCATCAAAAGTAACACCACCGCGCTGTCCTGTTCCATCCGAGAAGACCACGATGTTTTTTGACATGCAATAAGTCTCCTAATTCTCATGAACTCGAAGTTCAACACTTAAAACACATCAACAGCTACTTCTTAGCCTCTATCAAAATGCTATAAACAACCATGCAGATTTTAGACTCAAAACAAAATTCTTAAAAGCCATTTTTTCAGCCGATAGTAAGACCGCGAGCATTCGAGTGAAATAGAAGCGGGTTGCACTACCAAAAATTCAATAAGACGCTTTTGTTTGCGGAAACATTTCGGAGAGCGCGTCTGGAGTCAACGATAAATTGGCGAAATCTTTTGCTTTTTCCTTTGGGTGCAAAGATTCAGGCCGCAGGTTAGTATATCGCCTCAACATCTTCCAATCGCGGTGGCCAGTCACGAGGGCTACCTTCTCAATCGTAAGTCCTGCCTCGAACAACCGACTTGTTGCTTCGTGTCTCAGGTCATGAAAATGCAGATCATCAATCTTGAGTTCCTTGCAGGCGCGTTGAAATGCAGTTCCCGCAGATTTGTGGTGATGTGGGAAAACTTTGCCGATGCCACGCGTAATAACCCGCTGCTCTAGAAGAACCTGCCAAGCGTCGTAACCGGTCATGCTCAGCATTGGAATTCGTTGATTGTTGCCATCTTTCTTTCGCGGGTCTTTGCGATCACGCACTGTGACCATGCGATTACGGATGTCCACATCATCCCAAGTGATTGTGCAGATTTCCTCCTGCCGCATCGCTGTTGCGACTGCAAATCTGATCATGCGGCCAACTGGAATAAGTTGCCTTGGCTTTTCACCAAAATGTTTGACGAGATCATCAAGCTCGTTTTGAGTTGGCCTTCGGTCACGCTCTTGGGGGTCGCCAATCAAGTCCAAGCGTTTAAGCGCTACACGAGCGAGTCTGGCTTCCTCAGGTGAAACTGCAATTCCATGAACGGCAGCGGCATGGGTGAGCAGGGTCCCGATGAATGATATATCGATTGCTAGCGTCGCTGGACCGGCACCTTGCTTTGCACGCTTCTTCCCATAATCAATAAGCATGCTTCTGGTTATTTCCTGTAGTCGATAACCACCAAGTGTAAGCTTGAGAGATTCAAGCACCGCACTTTTGGAACGTCGAATTTTTTTGCCCACCTCCAGCATATCTTGGATATGCAAATCGATGATTTCACTGAACGTCGTGACCGTGCGCGGATTTACGGCTTTGGGGTCTATTCCCTTGTCGATTGTGCGTTCGGTTTCAAGTGCCCAAGTGTCTGCATCCGCTCGCCGCCGAAACGTGTTGCTGATATACTTTCCTTTGCGCCGCACTTGGGCCCACCAGTTTCCTGAAGGCAGCTTGACGATCACGGGCATTCGTGTGCACTCCTATCTAAAGTCGTGTGCGATATGTGTGCAGCAAGGGAACGAAACAAGTATAAAAGGCGGGAAATCGAGGGATAAAAACTGCACACGTTCACATCTGTTCGCTTGAGGATACAAGGATAAACTATTGAATTACAAGGACAAAATATTCTCCGTTGCACCCATGATGGATTGGACTGATCGGCATTGCCGGGCCTTTCACCGCACGCTCACACACAGTGCATTGCTCTATACTGAGATGGTCACTGAGCAAGCCGTGCGCCATGGGGATCGCCATAAACTATTGGGTTTTAATGCGTACGAACATCGCGTGGCGCTGCAACTGGGCGGCAGCAACCCTGCGGGGTTGGCCGAAGCAGCGCGCATTGGCGAAGACTTTGGCTATGATGAAATCAACTTCAATGTGGGCTGCCCATCAGACCGTGTGCAAGGCGGGCACTTTGGCGCATGTCTGATGGCTGAGCCAAATTTAGTGGCGGCGTGTTTTTCGGCCATGCAAGCGGCGGTGAAAATTCCCATCACCATCAAATGTCGTATCGGCATTGACGATCAAGATGAAGAACAGGCACTGGATGAATTCATTGGCGCAGTGTCAGAGGCCGGATGCAAAACCTTTATCATCCACGCCCGCAAAGCTTGGCTCAAAGGCCTTAGTCCAAAAGAAAACCGCGAAATCCCGCCACTGAATTATAACCGCGTGCACCGCCTGAAGGCCGCCAATCCAGCTTTGCACATCAGCTTAAACGGCGGGCTTGAAACTGTTGCTGCGGGCCTGCCGCATCTTGAAACATTGGATGGCATCATGCTGGGCCGCGTGGCCTATCATAATCCATGGGAACTTGCGCAAGTTGATCTAGCCTTCGCCAACCAACCCGCAACCGTAGCCACGCGCCGCGAAGCTGCTGTTGTCATGCTGCCCCACATTGAACGGCATCTGGCAACTGGCGCGCCGTTGCATCACATCACGCGCCACATGCTGGGTCTTTATCATGCGCAAGCGGGGGGTCGAATTTGGCGGCAAATTTTGACGGTTGATGGATCAAAGTACGGGGCAGGGCCAGAGGTTATTCTAAAAGCACTGGTCGCCGTCGAAGAACAAGCTGCAAGACTTGCGGCCTAAATATAGGCGATTATGCACTTGACAATACCAGTAAATTAAAAAGTTCTAGGAGCCTCTGAAATGAGGCTCCGGCTTATTTAGCTGCGCGGCGTTTCTTGGCCGTCGCTTTCGCCTTCACAGCTTTTTTAGACTCTGGCTTCGCTTGAAGCACACGGCCCATGATGCGATCAAATTCCGCGCTGCTCAGTCGCATTTCTTCGACAGGTTTCTTTTGCACTGATTTCATCGATACACGTCCTTTCGATGTCCAATATCCAAGATCACGATGATGACACCGCGAACTGAGTACAGAATTCTATAATCTCCTTGGCGTACTCGGTAAACCGAATACTGCCCATCACTCACCCCAATTAGTTTCTTGCAACCGGGCGGCATTGGATCGCCTGCGAGGCGCTCTACACGCCGTTTGATCTGTGAACGGAATTTGGTCGGGACAGTCGCTTCCAAATATCTAAGGGCGGTCTCTGTATACGCGAAGCCGTAGAGGGAGGGCATCGGGTCACAACATAATCCGAACAGAGCCAACGCGTGCTAAGCGGCCCTTAAGTTCCTCCCCTTGCACCAGCACGTCTGTTCCAGCAGTGATTTCGGCAAGGCGTTGTTTTGCTATCTCCGTATCGGACTCGTCTTCGTGCAAATGCGATGAATAATTCTGATTCATCACATAGTTACGCATCCATACCCAATCCGGCTCGCCTATAATGTCTGTGGGCAATCGTATTTTAGACTCATTCATACGGTCCAAATTCCATTTACGGCCATAACTAAAGCGATACTTCTCGCGCCGAATAATTGTGCAAACAAATAGAGCGATCGGCAAGTCAAGATCAAATTTGGGATAAAGCACGTTAACGTCATCGGAAGCTAAGAATGGCTCTGGCTGGTAGAACGCCTCCGCTACGCCGTTACCATTATAGTTAACAGTAATTACCTTTGACGGATGCATCGGCTTGGCATTTATCCGTTGGCGCAGGCCATTATTGGAGTCTATTGCTGATATAAACGCAGTCGTGCCAGGTTCAATATCGGCCTTCGTTAGCCGCTTGCCTTTGCGGATGTCAAACAGCATCGATAATGCAAACCATTTCCATGACCTTGGATTAAGCGGCGATCTTGGTCCTGCATAATGCGGCTTAGCAAATTCGGTTTCAAGCTGCGAAACATCACAATCAATCAACCAATCCGGAAATTCCGAGCGCGCCGGGACTGGCAACGTGCGGATTGTTCTGTTCGCTTCTCTGCCAAATGTGCTGTAGCGGAAACGGTTATGGGCAATGCACATACATACGTAAAGCCTCTCAGCGAAGATCATTTCTTCCTTTGGTTTCAGCACAGCGACATTCTGGCCAGTGTAGAAGGGCTCCAGTTGAACGAATGACGCCAACAGCGAGCCACCTAATGATACAGTGATATTGCCTGCTTGGTATGGGGCGCGACCCAGAACCGGAGCGACAATCGCGCTTACTCCGCAATTTCTCGCTGATCGGTTTACGAAATTGATCCCACCTGCCAACTTGTCCGAGACCTCCATTTTGTTGAGGTCGAACTTGTTGCCATATTCGACGTCGAACAATTGACTAAGCGGAACTGTTTTCATTGCCTCATTCTTCGCTTATTAGTTCGGTCTGAAGAATCCTGAAGGCAACATATTTCTTAATCTCGGATTCAAAGTCATGGGGCGACAAAGTGCTATAATCTGTCTCCATATAGGCTTCTGCGCACCATTCATCCTCTGAAGTCACGCGGCGAACAATGGACTCGCCCGGAACGATT
>JAYVPZ010000335.1:0-5555 GCA_043757105.1 Aestuariivirga sp.
ATCTGACTTTTGACGGAATCGTCAAAAGTCAGATAAATTGATCGAAAATAATAACTTAGGGCGCTTTTGATGTTTCCATGAAACATCAAAACGCTCTAGAGGTGCGCATTGGTTTAGCGCGCTGATTCCTAGTTATTGAGCGCAAACAGAACAATAGGATCGACTGTAATATCTCCCTCTGGAACAACACCTAGCTTGCGGATCATTGCTTTTATAGGCTCATCCTTGCTGACCCTTATGATGCATGTTGGAGTCGACAACAGACCCTGCGTTGAACGCGTCAGTGTGTATCCAGAGCAGTAGTTTTTTTCAATTAAACTGGATTTTTTTATGGTGATGAGGCTCAGCTGAAAGGGTGAATATCGATTTGTACCCAAAAAATATATTTCAGAACGGTTGCAAAACATGGTGCCGCCATGTCTCCCCTTTGCAAAAGATTTAGTTGACCTGTCCGCAAACGTAAAACTCGTTAATCGAACGAATGACATGAAGCGTCCTTCGCTCTTTAGATATAGAAGACTTCGAACAAGCATTCTTGGGGTATTTGGCATCGGAAAATAACAGTAGTAGGCGCCTTCATGCATTACATCTGTGGAGAAATCAAAATTTTTGGTTGCACCAGCTAAGAAACCAAACGGACCGTTTGCAACTGACTTGAATCCAGTGCTCACATCACTCTTTGAAAACGTCCCTTTTTCAGAATTAACAAATAAAGATTGTTCGCTAATCTCAAAAAAGCTGCAAATTTTGCGGAGCGTTATAGAATTTGGAATTGAAGTTCCGGCCAGATATTTGTTGAATTGTTGTCGGTTAATTCCAATGGCGCTGCAGACCTCCGCAATAGTTCGGAATCGCGAACATTCGCGCCGCAAATTTTCAGCAAAATTTTGATGTACAGACATTTTGATCGGTCGCCCCACATTACTGTAACAAAAAGATGAGATTAATCAATAGTGGATGGGCGAACGTCGCAATTGTGGTGAATCGATATTATTAAATTTTGGTAGACATCGCTGTCGCAATTATTTCTAAGTCGATTTCTGAAACCTGGAATAGACCAAAGCGGAATTGATAGCCCCAATTGGTTTTGCCTTTGGTGAATTCTAGTCTTGGCAGCAAAGGTTCAATAGAAGCATCGTGAGTATTGAGCCAGTTAACATTGTGTCTGAAAGGTTTGAAGCTTTCCCCCATATCGCCTTGGTAGGGCGATTGTGAAGTGATGCGACCAAGCCCAGTGAAGGCACGGAGTTTTTCCGTGCCTCCATAGGTTTTGAGTGGCGAATAATAGGCAATGACGTCGTCTTTTTTAATACGTTTCAGCGGGCCAACTTTGCCGTGGTTTACTTGCATGAAGCCGCCCTGTTTGCCCCGCGCTAGATGATCCGCTGACGCAACCGCGATCCAATATTTTGTCATAGCGCTTCTGGTGTGAAAACGCGCATGCGATGACCGTCAGGATCGAGGCCGACGAAGGTGTAACCGAAGTTGAGTTTTGTAGGGCTCCGGACAACTGCAACGGATTGAGATTTCCAATCGGTGAAGAGTTGATCGACTGATTTTCGGTCCTCAACCTGAATAGCAATTTCCATGGCACCCGGTAATGCAGTTACTTTTGGTTCAACACCTGCTTTTGCCCATAGGCTAAGCATTGTGCTTTCATTCAGAGATAACATAGCGAATGTGGGGGATTTTTCGATCGCCTTAAGTCCGAGTGCTGTGTGATAAAATTTAACACTGGCCTCTGGTTTTTTTACAAAAAGCAAAATCATATTTGGGGTTAGCATGTCTCATCTCCGTTGTTGATGAGTGGTGCTAACACGCCCTACTGTCAGGAGTTGTCAGCAGTCGATCAGGCGCTTTCAACTTTCCATTCATGTTCTATCTTGGCAGTGTGTTCGAACATTTTTGAAGCTGAGCAATATTTTTCAGCGGAAAGTTTAATAGCGCGTTCGACAGCCGAAGGTTTTAGATCGTGACCCTTCAATGTGTAAATCATTTTTACATGGGTGAAGACTTTGGGGTCTTCGTCAGCGCGTTCAGCTTCTAATGCCACTTCACAAGCAGTGACTTTTTCACGTGACTTTTCGAGTATCATAACGACGTCAAAAGCGGTGCAGCCACCGAGACCAAGTAACATCATTTCCATAGGCCTAAAGCCGATGTTGCGGCCACCAGATTCAGGAGCGCCATCCATAACAACGGAATGACCTGAACTCGATTCGCCAACGAATGCGCGGCCATTGAGCCATGTTATTTTCGCTTTCATCATTCGCCTGCCTTGTCTTGAATATGAACTTCGATTTTGGTTTCACCCGCAGTTTGGAATTTCAAAGTAATTGAAATTCGGTCACCAGCAATAAGTGGTTTTGTCAGGCCCATGAGCCTAATGTGTTTAGCCGTTGGGCGCATAGGGAAAGGTTTTTTGGGTTCAAGTACGAAGCCAAGTTCTGCAGGCGTCGTGTAATCATTGTTGATGCGCAATTCAGTCGATTTTGCGAGATCGCACGATACCGAAACGAGTGTGTCGGCGGAGCTGCCGGTGTTGAGCAAGGGCATAAAAATTTGTGTTTCACCCTCTCTGGATGGCAAGCCCCAAGCGTGGCCGATGGCTATATCGCCGAGCTTGTAAGAGTGTGCACTGGCCAAACTTGGCAGGGCGGCGAGAAGCAGGAATGAGCGGCGTTTCATGGGTTCTATCTGACGGTCTGGAGTTTTTCTGTCGCCATGATAAAGTGCCGCATGGTTAAAGTCCATTTCACGTCAAATTTGCGCCGCCATGTAGATTGCCCGACTGTTGAATGCGACGGCTTAAATGTGGGCGATGTTTTGGCCGAGGTGTTTAAAGTAAACACGCGGCTTGAAACTTATGTGTTGGATGATCAGCGCGCTATTCGTAAGCATATGCGGATTTTGGTGGATGGTGTGGCAGTCAAAGACCTGACCGGATTATCAGATGCTGTTCAGGCGAATAGCGAAGTTTGGGTGATGCAGGCTTTATCAGGAGGGTGACATGGCAAAACGGATTTTGGTTTCAACACGAAAAGGGTTGTTTGAACTTGGCCGCGGGCGTGGCGCTTGGACAATCAAAAACAATAGTTTTGTTGGCGATAATGTGACGCTGACATTGCATGATCCGCGCGATGGCACGGATTATGCCGCACTTAATCATGGGCATTTTGGGATTAAATTGCACCGCCGCGACAAGGGAAAGAAAACTTGGAAGGAAATTGCTTCACCGAAATATCCACCAAAGCCTGAAGGGCTGGATGATAAAGATGGTTGGGGCAAGCCTGTGAATTGGACGACGCAATTGATCTGGGCGTTGGAAACAGGTGGGCTAGAACAGAAGGGTGTAATCTGGTGTGGCACAATGCCGGGCGGATTGTTTCGTTCCAATGATCGTGGTGACACTTGGGAGTTGATGCAAAGTCTGTGGCGGAATCCTGACCGTAATAAATGGTTGGGTGGTGGAGCGGACATTCCGGGCATCCATTCAATCTGCGTTGATCCGCGTAATGCTAATACAGTGCGCGTTGCGGTTTCTTGTGGTGGGATGTGGGTCACGCATGATGCAGGCAAGACTTGGGCACAATCAGCCCATGGCATGAAGTTTGACAACGGCCCATCAAGCGAAGTTGAAAGCCCTGACGGCCAAGACCCGCATATGATGGTGCAGTGTGCTGCTGATCCGACTAAATTTTGGGTGCAGCATCACGCGGGGATTTTTAAATCGGTGAATGACGGCAAGCAGTGGACGCCGGTGAAGGCTAAACCATCAAGCTTTGGTTTTGGTGTTGTGGTGCATCCGAATGATGCTGATACCGCTTGGTTTGTGCCGGGCATTAAAGATGAAAAGCGCATTCCCGTTGATGGGGCTTTGGTTGTGACGCGGACGCGCGATGGTGGCAAAACTTTCAAGAGTTTGAAAAAGGGACTGCCGCAGCAACATGCTTATGATGTCGTGTTTCGTCATGCACTTGCGATTGATGAGCCGGGCGACGTTTTGGCGATGGGATCAACCACAGGCAATGTGTGGGTGAGTGAAGATCAAGGCGATAGCTGGCAACAGGTGAGCAGCACATTGCCGCAAGTCTATGCCGTACGGTTTGCTTAGTTCAACCACCAGATGCTTGCGTTGAGCAGTGTTGCAAAACTGACCCACGCCAAATAGGGCGCAAGCAACCAACCTGCGGGCCTTGCGATTTTGAAGAAGGCGCGCATGGTGAATACAATCATGATCCACATGGCGATAATGTTAAACAAGGCTAATCCCGGCATGTGTAAACCAAAAAACAGCAGCGGCCAGAAGAAGTTTAGAACCAGTTGGATGAAAAATAAATTGAGCGCGGGTTTTGATGCGTCGCCCTCAAGCCACACGCGCCAAGCGGCCACGGCCATCATTAAATAAAGCAATGTCCACACGGGAGCGAACACCCATGAAGGGGGATTGAAGAATGGCTTATTGAGCGTGGGAAACCAATCGACAACAGCGCCTGCTGTGGCCACACCAGCAACAATTCCAACACCAAGGCAAAGAATAATAAAACCCGCTAGAACCAACCATTTATTCATTTCAAACTCTCATAACATTCCATTATTTGCACCGAACGAACCAAGGAACATGATGGCACCCATGAAAGCAACCACAGCCCCACCGCCCAAACGCAATAGGTTTACGATGGTCGATAGTCTTCGGTTGTCACCTTTGGCCAGTTTCATTGCGAAGTCTTTTCCGTAAACGGTGATTGTTGCGATCAATGAGACAGTGAGGAACACGCCAAAACCCATGGCCAGTGTTGAGGCGATTCCTGCCCAATAGAGGCCTATCGTGTTGGCGGTCAGTAAAACTAAAATTGCTCCTGTGCAGGGCCTCAGGCCAATGGCAAAAGATAGGGATAGGGCTTTGCTTAATGACCAATCACCACGCAAATCCTTTGGTTCGGGCGCGTGGTTGTGGCCGCAATGTTCGTCATGCACATGGTTTGTATTGGTGTGTTGATTAACGATTTCAAAATTGAATGCACTGCTGGTGGTTTGAACGACGGGTGAAGCTTTGCGAAACCAGCCGCGTGTCGCGGTGTAAATTAAATAGAGCCCGAGCGCACAGATCATCGCGTAAGATGCGGATTCTAAATAGGCCGTCACATCGCGCACGACACCCCCTACACTGGCGACGATGAGATATAATCCGCTAACCAATATGATCGCCGTGAGAGCTTGAAACATTGAGCTGAAAAAGGCGACGAGGAGGCCGCGTTTTAAATCATTTTCAGTAGCCAATAACCAAGATGAAATGACGACTTTGCCGTGGCCGGGGCCAGCCGCGTGAAATACGCCGTAAGCAAACCCCAGTGTGAGCAGCGTCCAAGCTGCAGCGCCAGATGCACCGGTCTTTAAGTTGTGCAATGCGGCGTTCATTGTGCCGTAATAGATTTGCTGCTTGTCGCGCGCCCAGAGAACTGGATTTTCCATAAAAGGTGTGGTGATGATGTTGCCACTGGCATCACGCTTGCGCACCAAAAGCTGGCTGTTTCTAATGTTGGTGTTTGGGGCGA
>JAYVPZ010000336.1:0-5543 GCA_043757105.1 Aestuariivirga sp.
GCAGCCCTTACAAGTCAGTTTGTGTGAGTTTGCGTTAATGAACGGTCAGTTGCGTCCACGCGTCAATTACGTCATCGGTCCTGATGGCAGCCCTTTGACGATTGCAGATCTCCCACCCCCCGGCCAACATCGCTGGGTTATCCGCCGCAAGGCGGAGGTGGTGGCAGCTGTCAGAGGTGGGCTATTGAGCTTAGAGGATGCCTGCTCTCGCTACACCCTCACAGTCGAGGAATATTTGGGATGGCAGCGCTCAATCGAGCGTCACGGCCTTGCGGGACTTCGCACCACGCGCATCCAGCAATATCGTCAGTAAAGCGTTTTGACTTTTCGCAGAAAAGTCAAAATCGCCCAACGAGTTTAGGTCGATCAGGTTTAAGTAAGTTTGCGTAAATAAGGCCGGATGGAAACATCCGGTCTTTTGCGTTTTGGGGAATGATACCTATCTTGATATGTATCAATAAATGATATATATCATGATACATATTATTTGACGAGGTTGTATCATGACCCAAACTGCCAAATTGTTTATCACGGGCCGCAGCCAAGCTGTTCGTCTGCCCAAGGAATTTCGCTTTGAAGGCAAGGAAGTGTCGATCAGGCGCGACCCTGTAACGGGCGATGTTGTGCTGTCAAAACGCCACAAATCATGGGATGCTTTTTTCGCACTGTTAGAAAAAACCGAAGTACCCGCCGATTTCTTGACACCCGAAGACCGAGATATGAGCACGTCAGACCGTGATCCATTCGAAGGTTACGAAGAATGACGCTGCATTTGCTAGATACCAATATCGTGAGTCACATCATTCGGCGCGATCAAACCGTTGTGCAAAAACGGCTGCGGGAACTGGGCACTGAAGATGTCGCAATCTCGGCAGTAACGAAAGGAGAGATGCTCTACGGCCTCGCCAAACGAACAAAGCCCTATGGGCTGGAGCAAGCTATAAACCTAGTTCTAGAAACCATCGTTGTTCTACCCTGGACGAGCCAAATAGCTGAGACCTACGGGACATTTAAAGCACAGTGCAACGCGCGTGGATTCTCCCTTTCTGATTTAGACATGATGATCGCCGCTCACGCGGTTTCTCTGGGTGCTGTTTTGGTTTCGCGGGATAAAGCATTTGGGCATATTGGTGATGAGTTGAAAGTTGTGGATTGGAGTTGAGGGTGGACAGCAAGTTTGAGCGGTGATTCAATAAATTAAGATTTTTTACACTATTTAGGATTTTTAACTTGACAAGCGTACGGTGAACCTGCTATCTCTCGTCATACTCCACAGATGGGCCACCATTCTGGAGCTCCCCCAATTTCAACAACAGTCTTGAGCCCATCATGAAGACGACGTTGAGAGTGGTGTAGAATTTAAGTTATTGATTAGATTGTTGTTTTAAGATAATAAAATGCACTGTCACCGTAATCCCAATTCGCGCGAGACATGAAGCACCGCTTCGCCCGCTTCAATCCGCTTGATCGCAGCAACTTTAAACGCCGTGGGGTAAGTTCTTATCGTCATCTTCTGTGTCATAAAGCATCCTCTCAGATACCCTGTCACAGAAATTATCTGTGTCTCAATTAGGGGGTGCAGTCCAGTGCATTTAAATATCGCATCATTGATGCTTCAACATTTAAGCAGCGATAGTTAAATGCACTGTCACCGAAATGTGCGGCGGGTTGCGGGTTAACCCAGTCCCAGCTTCCCCATAACCTGCTTCACGCTCTTCGCCATTTTCTCAACAATCTCGGTCAACTCTGCGTCGGATGCGTTGTAGGGGGGAGCCAAAATCACTACATCGCCGTTCACGCCATCAGCGTTGCCGCCAACGGGATAGCAGATGAGGCCATTTTCTAATGCTTGCTGGCGGATGTGGATGGCTAGCTTGTGGGAAGCGTCGAAAGGTTTTTTGGTTTTGCGGTTTTCAACTAATTCGGCGGCGAGAAAATAGCCGCGGCCGCGGATGTCACCCAGAGCTTCCATACCCGAAAAAGCGTCGGCAAACATCGTTTTGAATTTCGACGCGTTGGTGGCCACGCGTTCGACCAGTTTCTCACGCATTACGATTTTCTGCACGGCAATGCCCGCGGCACAGCAGGCGGTGTGGGCTGTGAAGGTGTGGCCGGTTTGGGGAACGTGATTAAATGCGGCACTGACTTTATCAGTGTATATTGCAGCGCCCAGCGGAAGGTATCCAGCGGCCAAGCCTTTGGCGATGGACATGATGTCGGGTTCCACGCCGTCCTTTTCCAATGCACGCCAAACACCGGTACGCCCCGCTCCGCACATCACTTCATCCGAGATCATTAACACGCCATGGTGGTCACAAATTTTGCGCACGCGTTTGGCATAGCCGTCAGGAGCTGGCACACAGCCTCCAGCCGCGCCCACCACGGGTTCAAAGATGAAGGCGGCGATGTTTTTCGCGCCCGCTTTTAAGATCGCATCTTCCAATTCCTTGGCACATGCCTCGCCCACAGTTTCAGGTGTAGAGCCTTCAATGGGGCGGTAGGCATTGGTGGGTGAGAGGTGGATCACATCAAGAAGAGAGCCTTCAAAAGCCAGTTTACGTTCGCGGAAGCCGGACACTGATAGCGCTCCCAATGTGTTGCCATGCCATGATCGTTCGCGGGCGATAAACTTGCGGCGGGTGACATCGCCTCGCGCATAGTGATATTGCAGCGCCAGTTTCAAACAGCTCTCAACGGCTTCTGATCCGCCCGTGACATAGACCATGTGCTTGAGAGTTCCGCCGCAACGGGCACTGATGATTTCAGTTAATTCTTCCAGCGCGTCAGTTGTAAAATTATAGCGATAGCCATGGGCGATGCGGCCCAGTTGATCAGCAATTGCGGCGTTCACCTCTTCATTGCCGTGGCCAATGCAATAAACGGCAGGGCCGCTTGAGCCATCAATATATTGTTTGCCATCGACATCATATAAATACGAACCCTTGGCCCAAGCGATTTTGGGCAGGTTTCCGGTTGCGTGAATCGAAGTGGGCTTATTGTTCATTTTGTTCTTCTTGCGATTTGGCTTTTCCTCATGCAGTCTTAGCATATTAATTTTGTTCTGGGATGGGTTTGATGGGTTTGCGTGTACGGCCAATGAAGGCGGGGGAAGAGGATGCTGTGGCTGTTCTCATCCGCCAGATGCCCAAGGATATTGGGCTTGATGTTGTACCGCTGATCACCGGGCAAAACTTGCGCGATTGTAGTGATGTGGCAAAAGTAACGGTGGCTGAAGAAATTGGGCAAATTTTGGGCGTATGCCTTTGGGCAATGACATATTCATCTTGGCGCGGTGTGCGCGGGATCTACATCAGTGATCTTTATGTTATGCCGTTAGCGCGCGGACGCAACGTCGGAGAAAAACTGCTGGTCGGAACAATGCAAGAAGCGCAAAAGTGTGGGGCCGGATTTATCAAAATGGAAGTAGAAGTTTCCAACCAAGGCGCTGCGCGGTTTTACGAACGACTTGGTTTCAAACACAAAATCGATGACCGGATATTTATTTTAGAGCCAGATGCATTTGCAAAATTGGCTAAGGGAGAAACAAAATGACAATAAAAACTGTAGGTCTAATCGGTGTTGGCCTTATGGGCCATGGTATTGGTAAGAATATTTTAGCCAAGGGTTTTAAACTGAATGTGTTAGCGCATAAAAACCGCGCGCCTGTTGAAAGCCTCGTCGCGAAGGGTGCGCATGAAGCTGAGAGTGTTGCTGAAATTGCCAAGAATTCAGACATGGTGATTTTGGTGGTGACGGGAACGCCGCAAATCGAAGAAATTATGCTGGGTGCAGAAGGGTTACTCAAACATGGCCGCAAAGGTTTGATCATCGCGGATTGCTCCACTGCTGAGCCAGCTTCCACAATGCGCATTGTGGTAGACGCCGCAAAACTTGGCATTACTTACATGGACACGCCGATGACGCGCACGCCAAATGAGGCCGAAGCTGGAAAGTTGGGGCTGATGGTTGGGGGTGACGCTGCGATGCTTGAAACCATCAGGCCAGTGCTGAGTTGTTTCGCGGAGCTGATCGTTCACACGGGCGCTGTCGGCACCGGGCACCAGGTGAAGCTGCTTAATAATTTTCTCTCGCTTGGCCATGCCGTAATTGCTGCTGAGGCGATTACAGTGGCTGCCAAGGCCGGCGTTGATATGAAAGCCTTGCGCGAGGTGATTATGGGTGGTGGTGCATCGTCGGTTATGTTCGGCCGCCTTATCAATGTGCCGTTGTCTGATGACGACACGCATTTGAAATTCGCCATTCGCAACGCCCGCAAGGATTTGCGTTATTACACCAACATGACAGAGCAAATGCCGGTTGCGTCATTCATGGCGGAACAAGTGCACCAAACATATGTGCTAGCGGATACGCTTGGATATGGTGACCGCTTTGTGCCACGGATTATTGATATGATGATGAAACTAGCCGGAATAAAAAAATGAACTAGCGACGCGTTTTCTTTGCTGGTTTGGGGTTTGCGCGTTTGACAGGTTTCTTGGTTGTCATAGTCCGTTTTTTTGGTTTTGCTGAACCGAGCTTTGGCACCGAGAAAATGGAAGGTAATAATTCGGGGACATATTCTTCTTCCTCATCTTGATCGTCCACAAAAATCGGCATGTTTCTGCGTAAGGGTGATTGGTCCGACGACACTGGCTCATTGATGACTTCGGGTATAGGATCAATAGACGTTGAGGTTACGTAGTGGCTCAATGCTTGTTCGTTACTTAATATTTTATGTTGTAATACCTGCAACAATTCAGCCACTTCGTTGGCTGTCATAGGTTGACCGATGAGATAGCCTTGGCCCAAATCACAATTCAATAACGCAAGATTGTCTATTTGATCTTGCTCTTCAATCCCTTCAGCCACAACCGTCATGCCCAAACGGTGAGCCAATTCGGTTATCGTCGAAATAATGGTGGCGCTGCGATCATCATACGTGTCGGGGTCAATAAATGAGCGATCAATCTTCAGCGTATCAAAGGGAAAATCGCGCAGGCTCGAAAGGCTGGAGAAGCCTGTGCCAAAATCATCACATACAATGCCCACGCCTAGTGTTCGCAGCGCTTGCAATATTTTTGCAGCCTTTTGCGGTTGACGCATGATCACTGACTCGGTGATTTCTAATTTCAAGCTGCCGAGCGAAAGTGTTTCACGGTTAATAACATCGCGCACTTGTTGAATGAATTTTGCGTCCATCAAATGGCTGGCAGAGATATTGACCCCTACAAAGAAAAATTTGTCACGGCGTAAAACGCGTTGCCAAATGCCTAATTGTCGCGCCGCGGTTGTCAAAACGATTTGACCAATTTCATTGATCAAGCCGATTTTTTCTGCGAGTTCAATAAACTGCAACGGCGGCAACAGGCCTTGGGTGGGGTGACGCCAGCGGGCCAGCGCTTCAAAGCCCGCGACCTCCAAAGTATTAAGATATGAAATGGGCTGGTAGTGCACTTCAATTTCATCATTGCTGATGGCACGGCGCAAATCCGATTCCAAACTGAGTTCAGCAGAACGGTTATCAATCAGCTCTCCGTGAAATT
>JAYVPZ010000337.1:0-5540 GCA_043757105.1 Aestuariivirga sp.
GGGCCAATCAAGAGAAAGCGGAATATCTCCGCTCCCCCGAATTGATTTGATGAACTCTTCCGAAACACCAAGGTTGCGCAACTTGCGCGAACCCGCAACGCCTTGAGGCTTACCGCCGTCAACACTCCAAACTTTAGTCTCTTCAAACTACGCATGTTTACTCTCCTTGGTTGATGGGGAAGTGCCGTCCCGGTCGTCAGGAAAAAGTGGGTCTTGCGCCTCAGTGGCGCTGAGTGTTGAATCTTGCATCTCTGCTTGATTGGCGCGTTCAATCATCTCGGCTTCGACTTCGAAACTTTTGGCCCGCAGAAACGCGGCCACAAACGAACCTTGATCATGTTCGCGCAGCAACTGATCCATCAACTTGTGATCTTGTGGTGTAGCAGCCGAACAGATGGCCAGCGCAAGCGGCCCTAAATCCAACTCAAAGAGCCGATTGCCCTTGGCCGTCTGGGCGTAATAATCCTGCTTGGGTGTTGCTCGTGAAATGATCTCGATCTGGCGAGGGTTTAATCCGAAACGCTCATAAACTTCTTTGATCTGGGCTTCGATGGCGCGGTCATTGGGCAGAAAGATGCGGGTGGGGCAACTTTCGATGATGGCAGGTGCTATGGAACTGGCCGCAATATCGGCAAGTGACTGCGTGGCAAACACCACAGCGACATTCTTCTTGCGCAAGGTCTTGAGCCAATCGCGAATGCGCGCGGCAAACAAGGGCTCATCCAGAAACAGCCAAGCCTCGTCCAGCACCAACAATGTTGGCCTGCCATCAAAGCGGGCTTCATCGCTGTGGCCTCTGCTGTGGCTGTACCGCTTGCCAAAGTTTCGGCCATCGCCAAAGCCATAAGCCGCAATACATCATCTTCGGGCAGTTTGAGAAGGCGCACAAAAAGACTGACAAGGCTGTAGTCATCACCATTGGGTCTGACCAATTCACTACGGTCTTCTTCTAATCCGCAAAGTGCCAACAACTCCTTACGCCGTTCTTCGAAGGCTACGGTTGCCGGATTGGCGGCAACTGATGCACTGATTTCAGGCTTCGCTGCCTTCAAGGGTTCGGGTTTCACCATCCAAAGATTAGAGCCTACAATCATGTGCGCCAACACAAGGCGCAAGGCAATTTGTGGATGGTTCAGGAGTTCCAGTCGGACAGCTGCAACGGGAACGGCAGTCATGCTGCCTGCTCCAAATCTGTAATTTCTTTGTCTGCTGCCTTGAACTGCAAAATGAAATCGCAAGCTTTTGAGGCAAGGCTTGCTGCCTTCACAATGGCGCGGGCGTCTTCTTTCAGGACTTGCAGCCAGTTCCCGATATAATCGGCATGGCGAACGGTCGGCACGATGCCAAGCGAAGCGCAAACAAAAGCTGTGGCCATCTCGGCAACCAGTTCTTCGCGGGCATAGTCAACCGTACCGAATTTGGTGGTGAGGTTGCGGTCGAGGCGTGTCTTTTGCCCCGTCCAGTGACCGAGTTCATGGAAAGCCGTGCGGTAATAATTGATCTGGTCGGTGTAAGCGGTCTGGTTGGGAATACGGATAAAATCTTCGGATGGCACATAAAAGGCTTGATCGCCACCAATGCGGAAATCAGCACCCGTTGCACCAATCAAAGCCTCCGCCTCTGGCACAATCTCACGGGGGCTGCGTGGTTCAACTTTGCCAAACAACCTTACGGGCAAGCCGTCACATTGTTCGACACTAAAGACTGCGTAGCGCTTCAAGAAATGAATGGCTGATGGGTCGGTGCCTTCATCCTTAGCGCGTTGCTGTTCTTTCTGCGGCACAAACTTGTCGGCAAAATAAACATGCGTTCCATGTTCACCCTTGCGGACACTGCCACCCATGGCAACGCATTGCTTGAAGGTGAGCCAATAGGGTGAAGCGCAACCCTTCTCCTCAAAGGCTGACCACAACAGTAGAATGTTGATACCGGAATAGCTACGGCGGGTCAGGCCATTGACGGGAAGCCCCAAGGGGCAACGCTGCTTGCTACTCGTCCAAGGCTGCACCCATGGCACGATGCCGCGTTCAAGTTCGGCAATGATCTTGTCGGTGATCTCTCGATAGATATTATCTCTTCCAATTGCCTTTGACATCTGTGTTCCCTCCTTCGCATCCGAACCCCGGAGGCGGGGTGGGCGGTGCCTTGCGACTGAAGAGGCCCGCTGAATGAGGCGGGCCGCACCGAAGGCCGGAACGTCAGTGGAGGACTGCGCTTTTGAGAACTTTGTCGATCATTGAAAGCTTAGAGCACGTGCGCAGTTGCGGCCCGCCGCAGCGGGCCTAGTAAGGAGCGCCGCCCACCCTGCGAACGAGGTCGGACCTTCAAAAAATGTCGGTGCGCAGCGCCGTCCAATTTAGATCGTTGGCGAACCTGCGCCAGGGATGGAAGCCCGCAGGGCCGAGACCATCGGGCTTAAAGAGATTAAAGTAAGGAGAGATGGGCTCGGTTTACGACAGCCCGATCTGCGCAGCAGAGGCGCCAAATACAGTGACTAACTATTCGAAGTCGTCATAACTGAATTTGTAATTCAAACTTGGAGATTCGGCATATCCAATCAGACTTGGTTTATTTGGGCAATTGGTTCAGCAATATTTGCAGCGCTGATATCAATTCTTGCAAAAGTTGGCGTTGAGAATGTGAGTGCAGACTTTGAAATGTGCTTTAGGACGGGCGTGGTTTTATTGGCTTTGTTTGCGCTGCTGCTTACGGCTGGACAACTTTCGTTTCCCTTACAAGCCTCAAATAAGACCTATGTATTTCCAACTGTCTCTGGGCTTGTTCCCGGAGTTTGTTGGTATTGCTATTTCAGGGCATTCTAAATTGAAAATGTCTCGCGAGCTGCTCCAATTGATAAGCCAAACGTTGTTTTTGTTGCTGTAATCGCGACATTGTTTCTAGGAGCAAAACTTGCTGGCATCAATTGTGTTGGCATTAGTCTCATTTCAGATGGTGTGATACTAACGCTCACTCTATATATTTAGAGCACGCCTCATAAAATTCTGATGAGCATATGGTTAAGTAAACTTCTTTCGCGAAATGCCAGACAAACACTCAGCGTGGCGATAAACGCTGTTAACATCCCGCCAATGACATCACTTAAGTAATGTGTGCCTACATAAACACGCGACAAAGCGATTATCGATGCACATATTGCTAATATAAATCCTTGCTTGGGATATGAACGAAACAAAAAAGTAAAAGCGATGGCAAAAGCAGCAGATGCATGATCCGATGGGAATGAAGAGTCTATGCTGGGTGAGCCCATCAGACTTGTCACACCAACATCATAGGGCCTTACTCTTTGCACAAAGAATATAATGAATTGATTGAACGTGAGCGCCAATAGAAACGAAAATCCAGCAGTTAGCAGGATGTAACGTGTGTGAGAACGATTGTTACGCGACCACCATTGACCTGCTACCGCAAGAATCATCAGTGGAATTCCGGCTGATGTGATGATCATAACAATTTGATCACTGATAAAGTTTTGTTTGCTGAAGCTATTAATGAAGTGAGTAAAGTTAGCATCATAGTCATAAAAAATAGGCCACATATAAAAATAACCAATCCTAGAGCATTAAAATTGAAAAAATGCAGGATCACGTTCGATCCTGCATTAAATCGTATTAAATAGAGATCACGCGCTGGTGCCAACTACCTGCTTCTCTTCGCCTTCGTGTGTTAGAGACATGTATGTTACAATTGCTATGATTGCAGTGAGAAAAATCACGCTCGTAATGACTGTACCTAAACCTAAACCACCATAATCTTTTGGCTGCGATAGAAGATCGCCAAAAGATGCGCCAAGGGGACGGGTGAATATGTAGGCAAGCCAGAACATCAGAATACCATTCAATTTGAGAACGTAATATCCAAGCGCGAAGGAGCCCACGATCGCGGCAAACAGTAGTCCTGTTGTCAAATAGCCGAGCGAAAAGCGTTCAGCGACCATATCGCCTGCTGCTGTACCAAGCGAAAATGTAAACAGAATTGCAAGCCAATAGTAGATTTCCCGTCGTGTTGTGAAGATTGAATGGATCGACAAGGTCTTCTCGGCAGCGTACCAAAAGGCAAATGTTGCAGCCAGTATAATAGTAAAGATGATGGTCGTGGTGATGAGAGGAACACCAAAGACATCAAGTAAGCAATCGGTGATCAAAGTACCAACGATGCTTATCAAGACAACCGCGGTCCAATAGTAAGACGGGATATATTTTTTTTGCGCAAATTGAAAGAACAGAGCAATACCTAAGACAGCGCTCATTAGCAGGGCTGTTCCGGTCAAACCTAATCCCATATTTTTTGCAAGATAATCAGCAGCCGTCTCGCCCATTGTGACAGCCATGAGTTTTATAAACCAAAAGTCAACTGTGACCTTGGGGACTCTATTGAAAAGTGTCGTCGAGCTTCCTTGGGCTTGCGATACCATTGTGTATTCTCCTTAGTTCTTTTAGGTCACAGTATAAATTATTTCTTGGTGACGATTTTCATGGCATCTGCGATGAAACCTTCTGCGCGCTTGTCATCTTCGGCAACGCAACGTTCCGTAGCCTTTGCAACTATATCATTCACTGATTTCACATCAGCAGGGCTAAGCTTTGTCTTCGCCATCGTGTCTGATAATTTTTTCAAATTTTCTTCGCATGTGACGCTGCCTGCTTGTGCGAGAGAGGTAAAACCTACCAGTGAGGTCAGTGTTACGAGCGTGGTCGCAATGATGATTTTTTTCATATTCGTATTCTCCAATTGACTCTGGCTCAACGCCAGAAACGTTAAAAAGCGAAGGTCTTCTAACATGATATCTGCCTTCGATTATCAACATATGGAGTGGTAAGCTTTCGCTGGCTTGACCGGAATTATACAGATTTGTAAGGACAAACAATGGGAGGTAACATGAATTGGAATGCGAACCCGATAATTAAGTAGAGCTGTCGGTCAGTACGAAGGTTGGGAAACAAAATTGAGAATAACCTTCAATCCCGGTTTATTATCATCCAACGTAATTTTGATCCCGTGTAATTTGGAAACAGCTGCCACAAGTGCCAGCCCCAAACCATTGCCCGGTGACGTCCGGCTGGCATCAAGCCGATAAAAATGTTCAAAGACTTTATCTCGTTGATCAATGGGAATTCCTGGCCCAGAATCGAAAATATAGGCAGCAGGTCCCTGTGCTGTTTTTTCAAGTTGAACGCAGATCTCCGTGTGAGCGGGCGTGTGGCGAATCGCATTTTCAACGATATTTGCGAGCATCTGAAGCAATAACTCACCGTCGCCATGATAGTTTAAATCTGGCGCAACTGACGTCTTAAGGTGTTTCCCTTCGTCCTCAATCACTGCGCTGTAAGCATTTACCACACGATTGAAAATTTCACTGAGACTTAGGTTTTTGAATCCAATCTTGCGGGACCCTGACTCAATTTGCGAAATTCTGAGCAAGGCCGCAAAAGTTGCAAGAAGTTGGTCTGACTCTGCCAATGCTGCATACATTGCGTCTTCGTATGATTTTTTGGTGCCATGTTTTGAAAGAGCCGTTTCCA
>JAYVPZ010000338.1:0-5510 GCA_043757105.1 Aestuariivirga sp.
CGGCGTAATTGTGATTCTGAAAGACGCGAATGATAAATTTATTGCAACCGGCACAGGCATCAGAGTTGAAGGCAAGGACGAGCCATTTGTAATGGGCTATGATGGCGAAGTGTATTTGACCGATATTCCAGAGCATGTGAAGTTAACAGCAGAGGGTGTCAATGACACTTGCGCAGTTGAGTTTAATTTCAAACCTGAAACCACAACGCAGACGTCGATCGGGCCACTGCAATGTCTGTAAGATTAATTCTCATTTCTTTTGTTATGATGTTTTTTGCAGCTCAACTGGCCAATGCTCAATCTTGCAATTTTACAATCACCGACATTAATTTCGGCAGCGTGAACTTGGGATTAGGCGGTGCGCCATCAACTTCGGGCACATTCTCGGCAAACTGCACTGGCACTCCGAACAGCACAATAACAATTTGTCCAAATATTAATGATGGCACCGGAGGTTCGACGTCTGGCAATCCAAGGCTGCTTGCCAACGGCCCTCGCAGTGTTACCTATAATCTCTATCAGCCTTCGGGCCAAATTTGGGGTTCGTATGTTTGGCCCTATGCGCCGCGACCACCAACTTTATCGCTTACCTTAAATGGAGCAGGCACCGGTTCAATGACCCAAACGATAAATGCCCAATTAACTGGGATTTTGGCGTTAGCACCTTCGGGTGCCTATCAATCGTTTTATGCCGGGTCAAATACGCTTATTGACTATGGCTATGCACCCACGCAAACTTGCACCACGGTTTCGACACGTGCAGCCAGAGCGCCTTTTACAGTGTTGACCCATAATAACAGCAGCTGCAATATTTCGACAACTCCTATGAGTTTTGGAACGCGCGCAGACCTCAATTCTGCGCAAACCTCGAGCAATCAAATTTCAGTCACCTGTACCAATGGTGTGAAATATTCTTTAGGTTTAAACAATGGCTCAAATGGAGGGACAAGCCCAACCAATCGGTTTATGGCCAATGCCGCATCTGGCCAAAAAATTTCTTATGGCATTTTTCAAAACTCAAGCATGACCCAACAATGGGGAACAACCGCAGGAGCCGATATAATTTCGGGAACAGCAACAGGCTTGACCCAAGTCTATAATGCCTACGGCCAAATTCCGGTACAATCGACACCCGTAGGCGGTTCATATGCAGATACAGTGGTTATTACGCTGACCTATTGATTTCCAAGCGCCCGCGATTTTAAGCTTTAAAGCCCGACAACTCCGGTTGATCCCCGCACGATCAAATCAACACTCCACAATTCATGTGGCAGTTCTGTTTCAGGATCAGTAATGGTGCTTAAAAGCAATTCCGCCACGCGTGATCCAGCAGCGCGGATAGATGAGCGCGTGGTGGTGAGCGATGGTACGAGGCCCTCTGCATTGAGAAATGGCAATCCGTCATCATGTGCGATCAAAGAAATATCTTTACCGATTTGCAGTCCCATTTCATTGAGTGCGCGCATGGCTCCAGAAACCAACAACATGCTAGACAACAGCAAAGCTGTGGGGCGATTGGCGCGTTGAAGAATACGCTTACTTTGCCGATAGCCATTTTCTTCAGTCATTGGCCCGCTAGATGTAATCAGCGGATCGATATGGATATTTTTGCTTGAAAGTGCGCGCTCATAGCCTTGCCTGCGATGCAATGCGAAAGTCATATCTTCAGCACCATTGATCAAGCCAATGCGGCGGTGACCAAGATCGGTAAGCAGTTTCGTAGCTTTTTGAAAAGCTCCGCGATTATCAATATCGAGCCAAGCATAGCCATCTTCATATTCGTCGAGCCGACCATGAACAACGAAGGGTAGTTTTAGTAAATTCAACAACGCAATCCGCTGGTCATTAACACGAGGGCCCAACACCACAACTCCGTCAACCGCTCCACCTTGCGCGTAGCGGCGGTAAACTGAAAGTTCATCCTCCAAGCCACCTGCATGCAACATAACCTCAAAGCCATGAGCCGCATAAACATCTGCTGCTCCCGCCACAAAATCAGAAAAAAGTGGATCGATCATCAACGAACGATCAGTTGGAAAAACATGGCCGATGGCATGCGAGCGACCTGTGGCCAACCGCCTTGCATGAGGGTTAGGTTGGTAGCCCAGCCTTCGCGCTTCCTCGCCCACCCGGCGTTTTGTTTCCGCGCCAACTTCTGGGTAGCCGTTCAAAGCCCGACTGACTGTCGTTGGAGAAAGATTGAGGTGCTTAGCTAATTCTTTGAGATTCATACGAGATTAGTTACACATTTCCAAAGCGCTTTCAATAATTGTTGCATTTGTAGTGCTCGATTTGGTGCGCTGCAACACCTAAAACATAAAAATCTTCTTGACGCTTTCAATTATTGAAGTCATGAATTAGAGCTCAAAGCGCTTTGGGAAAAATCAAAAATTCGCCCAACATGCGTTCTGCAGTTTTAAAATGAAGACTTCAAATGGGAGGAATATCACGTGAAGAAAGTTCTATTTATCAGCGCAGCTTTCGCTGCACTTGTCTTAGCAACACCTGCATTGGCCGAAATGAAATACAAGCCGGGCGAAGACGCCAAGTTCACTTGGGCAAATCTTGATGCATTGAAAAAAGTTGATCTTAAGGGCGAAACCCTGACAATATTTGGCCCATGGCGTGGCGATGACGAAAAGCACGTGCAAGTCGTTTTAGATTATTTCCGTGAAGCCACCGGCGCTGATGTGAAATACTCGTCATCAGAAAATTATGAGCAACAGGTAGTCATTGATACATCAGCTGGCAGCCCTGCGAACATATCAGTTTTGCCGCAGCCTGGCTTGATTGCTGATCTTGCAGGCAAAGGCTTGCTCGCTCCGCTGACAGCAGACGATGCCAAATGGATGGCCGAAAACTATGGTGCTGGCCAATCATGGGTCGACCTCGGAACATCCAAGGGCAAAGACGGTGCAAGCAACTTCTACGGCTTCTCCTACAAGACCGACGTGAAGAGCCTTGTCTGGTACAGCCCAGAAAACTTCAAAGATGCGGGCTACGTTGTTCCCAAGACCATGGAAGAATTGATCGCTCTGTCTGACAAGATTGTCAAAGACGGTGGCAAACCATGGTGCATTGGTCTGGGTTCAGGCGGTGCTACGGGTTGGCCCGCGACCGACTGGGTTGAAGACATTATGCTGCGCACACAGAAGCCAGAAGTTTATGATGGCTGGGTGAAAAATACTGTGAAGTTCACTGATCCTGCGGTCATCAAGGCTTTGGACATTTTTGGTTCATTTGCCAAGAATGATGCCTATGTCGATGGTGGCCATGCTGGTGTTGCTTCAATTGATTTCCGCGACAGCCCGAAGGGTCTGTTCTCAACACCGCCAAAGTGCTACATGCATCACCAAGCGTCTTTCATTCCCTCCTTCTTCCCAGAAGGCACAAAGCTGGGCACGGATGCAGATTTCTTCTACTTCCCAACCTTTGCGTCGATGGCTGATCTTGGCACACCCGTTCTCGGTGCAGGCACACTCTTCACCATCACTAAGGATTCAAAGTCAGCACGCGCTTTCATTGAATATTTGAAAATGCCTTTGGCTCACGAGCTTTGGATGGCTGATGGTGGTTTCTTGACACCACTCAAGAGTGCCAATCCAGCAGCCTATGCCAATGATGCCGCCCGTAAACAGGGTGCCATGATGGCTGCAGCGACAACCTTCCGCTTCGACGGCTCCGATTTGATGCCCGGCAAAATCGGCGCTGGTGCATTCTGGACTGGCATGGTGGATTTTGTTGGTGGAAAATCATCGGCTGATACCGCTGCTGAAATCCAAAAAGCATGGGACGCTCTCAAGTAATCTATGCTTCCTCCTAGTACTAGCGACGAAAGAGCTCCGGGCCGTTCCTTCCGGTTCGGAGCTTTTTATTTTCCGATTTTAAACTTCGGCGGGGTTGGTTCAAATGGCAGAGCAAATTATCTACGCGTTCTTCACCGTGATCATCGGTGTTGGCGGATGTTTCGGTTATTTCTATGGATCAAATTGGTTGCTCGATCGGATTTTCCCAGCCAACGCCAATAATGATGCCAGCGCCGTGCGCAATCTAAAAATCCAGTCCACAATCCGTCCATGGTTATTTCTAGGGCCAGCCCTTCTTCTTCTCAGCGTCTATCTTATTTTTCCCGTCATCCAAACGTTTTGGCTTTCGTTTCACGATCGTGCAGGTGACAAATATGTTGGCATGGCCAATTATATTTGGGCCTTCAATGACGACCAATTCCGCCTGTCCATTTTCAATAACATTTTGTGGCTCGCCGTTGTTCCAGCATTATGCACACTGATGGGCCTCGTCATTGCTGTGCTAACTGATCGTTTGTGGTGGGGCAATCTCGCCAAGAGTTTGATTTTTATGCCGCTGGCCATTTCATTCGTCGGTGCCAGCGTCATTTGGAAATTCGTTTACGATTACCGTGGCGAAGGCCAAGATCAGATTGGCATCATCAACGCTATCGTCACTTATTTCGGTGGTTCACCACAAGTGTGGATCGCACTTCCATTCTGGAACAACTTTTTCCTCATGGCCATTTTGGTCTGGATTCAAACTGGCTTTGCCACGGTTATTTTAGCAGCAGCTCTGCGCGGTATTCCTGAAGACACACTTGAAGCAGCAAACATTGACGGTGCTGGCCCTTTTAAAATCTTCTTTCGGATTATGGTTCCACAAATTTATGGCACCATTCTTGTGGTGTGGACGACGATTACAGTTCTTGTTCTGAAAATCTTCGACATCGTTTTGACCATGACGAACAGCCAGTGGGATACATCCGTGCTGGCCAACCTCATGTTCGATTGGATGTTCAGAGGTGGTGGTGACTTTGGTCGGGGTGCTGCCATCGCCATCGTCATCATGGTAGCCGTGTTACCGATCATGATTTGGAACATTCGCCAAGCCAACAGAGAGCAGGGAGGACACTGATATGTTGAAACGCCTGCAACTTGAACCGTCTCGCTTGCTGCTCAATATCTCAGTCATATTTATCATTGCGTTATGGACGTTTCCGACAGCTGGCCTTTTGATCAGCTCGCTGCGAGATAAAAATGATATTGCTGCATCCGGTTGGTGGACCGCATTATCAAATGCTGACCGCAAACAAGTGGGCCGTATGAAAGGCTCAGCTGACCAAATTGAAAAAGACGGAAAATTTGTAATCTCCGGAAACCTCTTTGAGGGTGCTGATGCAGCTTCGGGTAAAGTTTCGGCCTTTGGCACCAAAGTGCAAACGCCCGGAGCAAATGCAGCAGGCGCAACCGTTGCACTTGACGGTGGACAGAGCCTGACCGTAAATGTGGACGGCTCATATATATTCACATCACCGACCAAATTTGCTGATGAACGCGGCAGCCGCATATTTTTTGTTTCATCACAACCGCCACGCTTCACGCTGGATAATTATCAGAACGTGTTGTTCTCCGAAGGTATTGGCAGATCTTTCATCAATTCACTCACTGTCACGATTCCTGCAACCATCATTCCAATTTTAATTGCGGCGTTTGCGGCCTACG
>JAYVPZ010000339.1:0-5480 GCA_043757105.1 Aestuariivirga sp.
AGACCTCTATGCTTATTGTGAAATTCAAGATTTGCCCGCGAAGACTTTGATTTCTGAATATGGTCCTGGCCAAATGGAAATTGTTTTGCGCCACCGCACCGATATTTTGGACGCTTGCGACGAAGGCATTATGTTGAAGCGCTTGATTAAAGCTACAGCCGAAAAGCACGGCCTTTGCGCCACCTTTATGGCCAAGCCCTATGCCGAGTGGACGGGCAGCGGCATGCACATCCATGTGAGTTTGGAAGATGAGCACGGGGTCAATTTGTTTACAGCAGAAGACCCAACACAAAATGAATTGCTGCTCAACGCTATTGGTGGCCTCAAGCAAACCATGGCGGAGTCGATGTTGATTTTTGCACCCAACGCAAATTCATATCGCCGCTTCCGCCGCAGTTCCTATGCGCCAGTTGCTGCCAGCTGGGGCATCAACAACCGCACAGTGGCTTTGCGTGTGCCTGCGGGCCCTGCAAAATCTTGCCGCATTGAACATCGCCCATCAGGTGCAGATGCCAATCCATATTTGGTGATGGGTGCCATTTTGGCTGGTATGCATCACGGCATTGTGGAAAAGCTTGATCCAGGTGCGCCGATTGAAGGCAATGGTTATCAACGCCGCGCCAAGCACATTCCGGGAAATTGGTTTGAAGCGATTGACGCGTTTTACCGCGCACCAGTGTTGAAAGAATATTTTGGCAAGCAGTTTGTCGATACGTTCTGTACGCTCAAAGAAGTGGAAGCAGACCGCTTTTTCTCTGAGCCAACGCTTAGGGACTATGAATGGTATTTGCGAACGGTTTAAATTTTCATTCTCTACATAACACTGTCATTCCAAAAAAGGGCGTATTTTGCACAAGCAAAATGTTAGCCCTTTATTTGGAAACCAGCTTTGCCGATCACACGCGAGGAACCACAGAGGGATTCCATGTCGCGGGCAAACCTTTCGCATATGGACGCGAGGAGTAATCAATCACGATTTGAAACAGCCGCGATTGATGAAGTCCTTTTGTGCTTCCTCAATCCGCAAACTTAATTTTGCGCGGTCATCCTGTCCGTTCCAACCGTTAAAATGGATGAGTTCAGCAAGTTTTAGACGTTGCCGCCAATTTTTTTCAGCAAGCTCTGGGGAGGCATGTGTTTGCGCCACGCGGCCCACGCATAAATAGGCAATCACCACTTGGTCACCGGGAATACCCAATAGCGCTTTCAATTCGGCTTCGTGATAAATACTGACCCAGCCCACGCCAATGCCTTCGCTGCGCGCCGCCAACCACAGGTTCTGCACGGCGCAAACAGTGCTGTAGAGATCAGTTTCTGGCACATGGGTTCGGCCCAACACCACTTCGCCTGCGCGTTTGCGGTCACAAGTTACACAAATGTTGATGGGCGCATCGGTGATGCCTTCAAGTTTTAACTTCATATAATCCGTACGCTGATTATCTTTGAACATCAACACGGCTTCATCGTTAGCGCTTTGAAAAAGTGATTTCACAGAATTTTTCACCGATTGGTCATAGATGACCACAAAGCTCCAAGGCTGCATGAAACCGACTGATGGCGCATGATGGGCAGCGAGTAGCAATCTTGCGATTTCTGCGTCTGTGATAGGTGTGGCTAAGAATTGGCTGCGCACATCGCGTCTAGTAAAAATGGCGCGGTAAACGGCGTTACGTTCAACTTCGTCAAAGTTGGTCGTTGGAACAAGCGAAACTGGTGCGTGCATTTGATCCCCTGCAACACAATCCGCGTAATTCGCCATCCACGCGAACCACGCTATCCTGAAAAGCCGGTCTTCTGGCTCCGGGTCATCCATACCAACCGCCTTCCCGATTTTCATCAGTGGCATAGAGTTGGCGCGTCACCGTTACAGCGTTGGGCACGCCGCGGGTTTAAACCGCGTTCCCGATTCTCCCACCGCGATGGGCACCTTTCAGTGAGTAAAACTTAATCGCAAGAAGGCGACACAAGCAAGAACTATGCTGCGTTATCAGCATCTTTGGCACGGCTCATGCGCTTGCGTTCGTTTGGATCGAGATAAATCTTCCGTAGACGGATCGACTTTGGGGTGATCTCGACGAGCTCATCTTCACCAACATAAGCCAGCGCTTTTTCGAGCGACATCTTGATGGGCGGGGTCAGCACTACCGCTTCATCCTTGCCAGAGGCGCGCACGTTGGTAAGCTTTTTACCCTTGATCACATTGAGTTCAAGATCATTGCCGCGTGTGTGTTCGCCGATGATCATGCCAGCATAAACCTTAGTGCCGTGTTCAATGAACATAGGGCCACGGTCCTGCAAATTGAAAATAGCATAGGCCACTGCGTCACCGTCAGAGTTTGATAACAAAGCACCGGTAAAGCGACCCGGAATTTCGCCCACATGCGGCGCATAGGCGTGGAAAATACGGTTCATGATGGCGGTTCCGCGTGTGTCGCTCATCAACTCGCCTTGGTAGCCGATGAGGCCGCGTGTTGGCGCGTGGAACATGATGCGTTGGCGGCCTGTGCCAGATGGGCGCATGTCGCGCATTTCGGCGCGGCGTTCAGAAAGCTTCTGCACCACAATGCCTGTGTGCTCTTCATCGACATCGACGATGACTTCTTCGATGGGCTCAAGCTTATCGCCCGTTTCAGGGTCAGTTTTGAACACAACGCGGGGACGACCCACGGTCAATTCAAAACCTTCGCGGCGCATGGTTTCAATCAGAATGCCCAATTGCAATTCGCCGCGGCCTGCCACTTCGAAAGCATCGGTTTCAGATTCAGACGCTGATACTTTAAGCGCCACGTTGCCTTCGGCTTCGCGGAGCAGACGATCACGAATAACGCGGGACTGAACTTTGTCGCCTTCTTTGCCAGCCAACGGGCCGTCATTGATGCGGAAGGTCATGGTCAAGGTTGGCGGATCAATGGGTTGTGCATGAATTGGCGTTGTGATGGTTGGATCGCAAATCGTGTCAGCTACAGTTGTGGTGGTCAGGCCTGAAATAGCGATGATATCTCCAGCGAAAGCTTCATCAACTGGAATACGCTCTAAACCACGGAACGACAGAACTTTAGAAACGCGGCCAGTTTCAACAGTTGTGCCATCTCGGCCCAAAGACTTAATCGCTTGGTTGGCCTTCACCGAACCTGAACGAATGCGGCCTGTCAAAACGCGGCCCAAAAACGGGTTGGCTTCAATGGTGGTCACCAACATACGGAACGGGCCTTCTTCCACGACGGGCGGCTTGAAGTGGCTGACGATTTTATCAAACAGCGCGTCCATATTTTCTTGCGGGCCCTTTGGATCAAGGCTCATCCAGCTGTTTTTTGCTGAACCATAAACGATTGGGAAGTCCAACTGTTCGTCGGTTGCATCCAAAGCCGCGAAGAGATCAAACACTTCATTCACAACTTCAGTGTGGCGTTCGTCTGGGCGGTCGATCTTGTTGATCACAACGATTGGCTTCAAGCCGAGCTTCAAGGCCTTTTGCAACACGAATTTGGTTTGCGGCATTGGGCCTTCAGCGGCGTCAACCAACAAAACGGCGCCGTCGACCATGTTCAAAATTCGTTCAACTTCGCCGCCGAAATCGGCGTGGCCTGGCGTGTCCACGATGTTGATACGCGTATCTTTCCACACCAATGACGTAACTTTGGCCAAAATGGTAATGCCGCGTTCGCGTTCCAGATCGTTGGAATCCATGGCGCGTTCGGCCACTTTTTGATTTTCACGGAACGAGCCCGAGAGTGATAGCAAACGGTCGATCAACGTGGTTTTGCCGTGATCTACGTGGGCAATAATAGCAATATTGCGCAAATTCATAATGGCGCCAACTTTCATTTTGAGGCTGAGGAATGCGGCCACTTAGCACGTGCAATATAACAAAGCAATTTATCGCTGAGAATTGTTTTCAGGCGTCATAAACGCATCAAAAGCCGCCCAGAAGCGCTCTCTAATGGCATTGGTTTCGTTCAAAATCTCGTGCTCTGATCCCTCAATTACGGTTAAAGAAAAACCGGGTGCGCGCGCTGCAAAATTGCGGGCTTCGCGGTTATCAACCACGCGGTCATTGCCAGCCAGCACAATCAAAGTGGGGCAGGTTGGCCCTTTTTTGCGCGGCCACCGATGGAGTTGGGTCATGCTGATCATGGCGGCGCGCAGCCAGCTGTAAGTGGGGCCGCCAAGTCCGAGTTGCGGATGGGCTTCGAGAATGGCGACGTCACGTTCCCAGCGAGTTTTATCAGACATCAAGAGATTGCCTGCAAATTGGTTTTGCACTACGGGTTTTGAACCAGCGCCGGGGATATAGACCCAGCCAAAGCCACAATATTTCACGATGAAGGTGAGAATTGGAACAACCCATTTGGGCCACCGCCCGTAGTGAAAACCGAGCAAGGGGCCGGTCATGACCGCGCGAGAAAAATAATCGCGGTCACGCAAAGCCCGCAACAAAAGCTGCCCGCCCATCGAATGCGCTAGAGCATAATAAGGTTTTGGGCATTGCTGCTGCACCAGTTTTTCCATCACAGCACTCAAGTCTTTGTCGTAATCTGTAAATGAATTCACATATCCGCGCACGGAATCTTTGAGCAACCTCTGTGAACCACCCTGGCCGCGCCAATCAAAACTGGCCACAGCGTAAGCCCGCTTGGTCAGATCACCAAAGGTTTCGAAATAGCGTTCCAGATATTCTGTGCGCCCGTTCAAGACAACGACCGTGCCTTTGTTTGCATTTTGCGGAATAACAGTTACTGCGCGCAAGTGGATGCCATCAGCAGTCACGACTTCGTGGCACTGGCTTCCCGGTGGTTCGCGGTTTTGGACAATTGAGTAAAGTTGCATGTTAGCGGGCTTTATCCATAAATCCCGCCTGAGAACAAGGCCTAGAGTTTTTTAACAGCCGTTAGTTCACCATTGGCGGCGCTGACTTGAATTTCAAAGTTTTTGCCGCTGCGGGTTGCGCCATAAGTATAAGTGCTGCCAGTGCAGGTTTTTGAAGTGACCGTACTGAAACCATAACTGGTGACGATGGAGGCCCCTTTGGCGCAGCTGACTGACGCTGTCTTAGCTTTTGCTTCATCGGTTACGGTTTCGACACCTCGCGCAATTTTGCGGGGGGGTGCTGCCGTCTGAATGCGAGTCTCGGTCGGTTTTAGTATTTTTGGCGTTGCAGTTTGTTGAATTGTTTTAGGTGCAGTGATGGGTTTTATCGTTTTTGCAACGACGGGTTTTTTGAATTTCAAGACTTTGGGTTTAGGCCTCGCAGGCATGGGATTGTCAGGATACTCGACCTGCGGATCATAATAGGATTGATCATAGATGCGGCGATGACGGCGATGGTTCATTTCACGCATATATTGATCATATTGTTCTTGATTGAACATGTCGTCAGCAACACTGTCTTGACCGTCATAAATATCTTGATCGTCACCATAAACATCATAGCCGCCGCCGCGTTCGGGTGGCAGCGCCTCCCACCAAAACAGGCGGCGCGC
>JAYVPZ010000340.1:0-5473 GCA_043757105.1 Aestuariivirga sp.
CATTCGGGCCGCGCCAAGGCGGTGACCACAAGGCCAGTTGATACAGGAAATACGCCCTTCAACCACTTGCCCATTTCACGGTAAACATCTTGGCGGTAGCGCACGTCGGTCAAGTAAACAACAACGCGGCAGATGTGATCCATGTGGCCACCTGACTCTTCTATCAACATTTTTATATTGGCCATGGCCTTTGCAGTTTGCGCTGTCACATCACCCACATGAAGAGACTCGCGCGTATCGAGGTCTTGCGAAATTTGGCCGCGCACAAAAACTGTGGAGCCCCGCGCAACGACGGCTTGGCACAAATCATTATCAAGTTTTTGTTCGGGATAAGTATCCCTGGTATTGAATTTTCGAATGCGTGTATGTTCCATTTTAATGTCCGTTTATGATTTGCTTTGTGCTGCGTGATGATAGGCCTGATATTGCCGCTGGTTTGCAATGTGGTCAGCTAGATATCTTGCGTCATACCAAACACCATAAATGAAAGAAGATGCGCGCCGCGATAGCCACGGCAGGCCAATAAAATATATTCCGGGCTCAGTCGATACGCCGCGCTGATGTTTGGGCTTGCCTTTATCGTCAAACGCATCAACCTTGAGCCAACTGTAATCTACGGCGTAGCCCGTGGCCCAAACGATTGAAGTGATGCCCGCCTTCGCTAAATCCAATTCACGAATGGGGTTGATCAGGCAGTCTGGGTCGGCGCTGAAAATGCGTGCCGTAGGTTCTTCTGGAAGGTCAATACCATTGCGAGCAATATATGCATCGGCTTCACCCAGTACTGATAAATAGTTGGCATCACCTTCTGCGATGTTCGTGACAAGATCACCTTCGAACTTCATTACGCAATCTTGGTAATTTTCTGCTCTACCAAGAAGCGTTATGCCCCGCCCTGCGAGCTCACGAAAATCGACGGTATGCCCACCGTGTGCGCCGCTTACGGCGATGGCCACATGTTCTGTTCCAGGATGAGGGGCTGCCAAATCCCATTTGCCGAGAACACCCAGCCACCAACAATAATCGCGGCCACGATAAGCCCGCGGGGGGCGGTTATGCTGGCCAACCGAAAGAAAGACCCGGCGCCCCGCGCGCAGAAGTTCATCCGCGATTTGAACACCAGATGCTCCACCACCCACAACCAGCACGGCGCCTTCAGGCAATTGCCCGGGGTTGCGATAATCAGCGGAGTGAATTTGGGTAATGCCTGAATCCTTGGGTACGAGTGCAGGCATGGTGGGGCGCTGAAAAGGCCCGGTTGCACAAACGATTGTGTTGGCTTCAATCACACCAGAGGAGGTTTCGACACGAAAGCTGGATTGGCAAGAATTCTTTTGTACAGTTTTGACTTCCACGCCGCAGCGAATGGGCGCTTTGATTTGCTGAGCAAATTTTTCAAAATACGCGGCAACGCCTTCTTTTGGAATAAAGGTATCTGCAACTGAATCATCAAATGCCATTGTCGGAAAGCGGTCATGCCACGCGGGGCCATTGGCAACCAGTGAGTCCCATCTTCCTGAACGCCAGCGTTCTGCGATGCGGTTTCGTTCCAAAACCAAATGAGGCAAGCCGCAATTCGAGAGGTGCTCGCTCATGGCCAAACCAGCCTGGCCGCCGCCCACAACAAGTGTATCTATTTTTTCAATCGCCATTGCTCGTTCCCTGCTGAGCTTGGAAGATAGCCTCGCATAATTTTTGAAACATAAAAATAGAAAATAATTCAACTCTCAAAAATTAAGTGTTGATCACTGCAAATCCGTGCAAGAATCAACCAATCGATTCATTACAGAACGGAAACAAAATGCGCGCAGACACTCCTCCGACCATTCGACTTCAAGACTATAAAGTTGTGCCATATCGGATCGATTCCGTTGAACTTGATTTTGATATGGCACCGCATACGACGCGGGTGACGGCGCAAATGGAGATGAGGCCTAACCCGATAAGCAAGGAAAAATCAGCGCCCATCGTTTTTGATGGTGAGAAGTTGAAACTGATTTCGATTACATTGGACGGACAGCCGTTAACAGCGAAAGACTATACAGTTTCCAGCGCACATCTGACGATTGCCAAACTTCCACAAAAACCCTTTAAGCTTGTGATTGTGACTGAATGTGATCCCAAGGGGAACACAGCGCTCACGGGGCTTTACATGTCAAACGGCATGTATTGCACACAATGCGAGGCCCAAGGGTTTCGGCGGATCACTTATTTTTATGATCGCCCCGATGTGATGACAGTTTTCAAAGTGCGTATCGAAGCGCCAAATTCACTTCCTGTTTTGCTCTCGAACGGCAATCCAACTTCGCGTGGTGCTTCAGGATCGGATCGACATTTTGCCGTGTGGGATGACCCTCATCCGAAGCCAAGTTATTTGTTCGCGCTTGTGGCTGGAGATTTAGCATATGTGTCCAGCAATTTTAAAACCATGAATGGCCGCACAGTTTCGCTCGGCATCTATGTTGAAAAAGGCAAGGAAGGGCGCTGCGCTTGGGCGATGGAAGCTCTGAAAGCTTCGATGCTGTGGGACGAGAAGGCTTTTGGCCTCGAATATGATTTGGATGTTTTTAACATTGTGGCGGTTTCCGATTTCAATATGGGAGCGATGGAAAACAAAGGTCTCAATATTTTCAACGACAAATATATTTTAGCTTTACCCAAAACGGCGACGGACACAGATTATGTTTTGATTGAAGCCATCATTGCGCATGAATATTTCCATAATTGGACGGGCAATCGCATTACTTGCCGTGATTGGTTTCAGCTTTGTTTGAAAGAGGGTCTAACGGTTTTTCGTGATCAAGAATTTACATCAGACATGCGCTCACGCGCTGTGAAACGTATTGAAGATGTGAAGCGTCTGCGATCAAGCCAATTTCCTGAAGATCAAGGGCCGTTGCAACATCCGGTGCGGCCATCGTCTTATATCGAGATCAATAATTTTTATACTCCGACGATCTATGAAAAAGGCGCTGAGCTCTGCCGGATGATGAAAACGCTGATCGGCGAAAGAGCATTTGCCAAAGCCATGAAGCTTTATTTCAAACGCCACGACGGCGAGGCGGCAACAGTCGAAAATTTTGTGGCCTGTATGGCTGATGCATCAGGCCGCGATATGACACAGTTTTTCCACTGGTATAATCAGGCGGGTACGCCAAAGGTGAATGTGCGCGGAACTTATAATGCAAAGAAAAAAACCTATGAGTTAGAAGTTTCGCAATCACAACCGCGCCTCAAAGGTCAGCCGCCTAAACTGCCTTTGCATTTTCCATTGGTGCTCGGATTGGTGGGAGCCAAGGGCAGGGATTTGAAACTTGACCTAAAGAGTCATGGCAAAATCAAAACTGGCGCAATTGAAATCACCAAAGCCAAACAGAGTTTCAAGTTTGTCGACGTCAACGAACCGCCCATGCTTTCAATCAATCGAGGATTCTCTGCCCCGATTGTTTTGAAGAGCAATGTGACAGAAGCCGAGCAGCTATTTTTAGTTGGTCATGATTCTGATTCATTTAACCGATGGGAAGCGGCGCAAACAATTGGAAAATCATTGATTGTTAAAACAGTGAAAGCTTTGGCATCAGGACGCAAAGCGCCATCGGTTATTGCGTTTGCTGAAGCATTAGGAAAATGTTTGCACAGCGATAAGCTTGATGATGCTTTCAAAGCTTTGATTTTACTGGTGCCGAGTGAAGCGGACATTACTGCAGCGATCGGCAAAGACGTTGATAGTGATCTCATTTACCGTGGGCGCGAAGCGGTTCGTATTGGAATAGCTGTTCACCTGCGCGACACATTAAAAAACGCATTTGATCAAAAGCGCGAAAGCGGTGCTTATAAACCCGATACAAACGGAACCGCGCGACGATCATTGCGCTTTACTTTATTGACGATGATAGCAGCGGCTGATGCAGATACGGGTATAGCGCTCGCGCAACAGGAGTTTAAGAACCCAGACAACATGACGGCCGAAATGTCAGCTTTGGTGTGCATCAAAAATTTGAACCGCCCTGAACATGACAAAATGTTAGCGGAGTTCCATGCACGCCACAGCGATGATCATTTGATCATCGATAAATGGTTTGGCTTGAATGCTGCCATTCCGGGGTCTGATGCGGCGGCGCGAATAGTGAAATTATTGAAGCATCCCGACTTCAAACTCAGCACTCCGAACCGGGTCTATGCCTTAGTTTCAGGGTTTGCGAATAGCAACGCAACGGGGTTTCATGCTGCAAGTGGCGAAGGCTACCGTGTGGTTGCCGATGTGATCATCGCGCTCAATGCAATCAATCCGCAAGTCGCCGCACGTCTTGCAACAGCCTATCGTAGCTGGCGGCTCTATAACGTGGATCGGCGCAACCACGCGCAGCGCCAAATGCAACGTATTTTGGCAACGCCGGCGCTCTCGAATGATGTGTTCGAGATCATATCAAGAACATTGAAAGCTTGATACATTTCATGGCAGCTTTTGCTTGGCAAATCAGATTCAGTGGCGGTATTCGTAATAATGGGTAAGCCGAGACTGATTCGTTTGTAAACGGCGTTGCAGTTGAAGTCCGGCATTTAACTTCAAGACTGAACTGGGCGCATATTGGCGAACGCAAATTTAAAGGAACTGTTTTTCCGCGACCGCACTTTGCATTTGCCGATGCCATGGCCCGGTCATGCAGGTTATTCGGTTTCGGAACGCGCTATGCGCAGGTTGATAACTGTTCTCACAGCGTTATTTTTATTGACGCTAGCCGCCGCACTGATTTCGCAATTGCTGTTAAGTCGTGCGCAGCATTTGGCTGATCAGGGCGAACTCTCGCTGTTGCAGGCGAATCGTGTTTCACAAAATATCCGGGTCAAATTTTTGAGTGAAGCAGCAACTGCAAAGCCGTTAAGTGCATTGTCGCAAGCGCTACTTGATGAAACGGTTTCGTCTGACGCGATGGGCTTCAACCGCGTCTTTCTTTTGATAGATAGTGGCGGTCACATTGTGGGCAGTGTTCCTTCCAACACAACTTATTTGGGCGGTACGATTGATAAGGTGATGGGTGCGGGCTTTGTGCTTGATGCTGCTGTTAACAATCCAATTATGATTGATACCAAGCTCGCGTCCGGCGAAGATGCTTTGATGGCATTGCGCGACCTTTCACCATTTCCAGGAAGCTTGCTGACTTTTCAAAAAAAGGCAGATGTTCTTTCAGCATGGCGCAATGGCGTGATGCAGCTTGCGGTTCTGTTTGGCGTTACCTTTCTTGTTCTCATGATGTTGTCTGGTGCGTTCCATTGGCAGGCTGCAAAAGCTTCGGATGCCGATGAAATGTTGACCATTGCAACAACGCGTTTGGACAAAGCATTGGATGGTGGTGAATGCGGGTTGTGGGATTGGAACTTGGCTGAGGGCCATATTTTCTGGTCGCAATCCATGTTTGAAATTTTGGGACTTCCTGCCAAAGGTGAATTTCTGACCTATGGTGAAGTTGCAGAG
>JAYVPZ010000341.1:0-5468 GCA_043757105.1 Aestuariivirga sp.
TGACCATCTTCTACAAACCCGACAACACACTCACGCTCTCTTTTCGACAAAGCTTGCGACATGACCAAAGTCCTCCGCAAACCTTGAATCATCTTCAAATTGATTTGTGAACCCCCTTCGATTCACATCGACTATCCGACGCTCTAGATCTATAATTTTCGTCGCAAAGGCACGTTGAGGTGCCACATGTTCTATGAATACTTTTTCACCGCGGAGATAATCATCCAACGCGCGTTTGGAGAACTCTGCTCCATTGTAGTCTCTAATTTTGCGAATATGAGTCAGCCCAGGGTATTTTATTCTATAGCTAAGCATGTCGAGAATTCGCTCGACACTGTGGATGGCACCAAAGTTATCACTGAACCCTTCCGCATTCATTTCGTCACGAAACTTGGCTGCTTTACGGAGCAAGCGAAACATATCAGGAATGTGGTATTTGGATTTTCTTTTCGCTATCAACCCCTTCTCCTAACCCGTCTCGCCCCGCCATCATCGCCCAGCGTCTCAACCTGCTTATTCGGCGGCAGGGTCACGACCTTCTTCAAATTCACAAAATCCGCCGTCTTATGCGGAAACGCCATGGCTTCCACAAAATGCTGCTGGAACATGGGTTCCACTGCCGTCTCAATCTTCTCAATGCGGCGCACTACTTGTTCGATCTCGTCGCGGGCGGCTTTGTTGAGCAGGGCGATGCGTGCGCCTGTGCCGGCGGCGTTGCCAGCGGACTGAACTCTCGCCAAATCACAATCGGGGATGAGGCCCAGCACCATGGCGTATTTCATGTCGATGTGGCTGCCGAAAGCTCCGGCCAATCTGATTTTTCCCACGCTCTCAATGCCCAGCTTATCCATCAACAAGCGCACGCCCGCATATAACGCAGCTTTGCCCATCTGAATGGCGCGAACATCGTTTTGGGTGATGCGGATGGAAGGTTCGTTGGCGCCTTCTTTGGCGGCACGCACGACGTAATTAAAGGTGCGCTTATACGCCTCGATGCGTGGATTGCGCAGCGCCATTGCGCCATCAACGAGGCCGTCTTGGTTGACCACGCCTGAAAGATACATCTCGGCAATCGCTTCAATAATGCCGCTGCCGCAAATGCCAGTGACGCCTGTTTGCGCGATGGCCTCTTCAAAGCCTGCCTCGTCACTCCATAAATCGCAACCGATCACTTTATAGCGTGGCTCCAAGGTTTCAGGGTCGATACGAATGCGTTCGATGGCGCCAGGTGCCGCGCGTTGGCCAGACGAAATTTGTGCACCTTCAAAAGCAGGGCCAGTGGGGGAAGAGCAGGCGAGCAATCGGTTTTTGTTACCCAACACAATTTCCGCATTGGTGCCCACGTCTACACACAGCATCATTTCATCTGACTCGTGTGGCGCTTCCGACAGCACCATGCCCGCAGCATCAGCGCCCACATGGCCCGCGATACACGGCAACACATAACAGAATGCGCCGGGGTTTAATTTCAGATCAATTTCACGCGCGGGGAAAGTGAGGGGCAATCCCGTGGCCAACGCAAAAGGCGCACCGCCAAGTTCGGTTGGGTCAATGCCGAGAAAGAGGTGGTGCATGACAGGGTTGCCCACCAACACAATTTCCATGATGTTGGTGATGTCAGTATCGGCCTGTTTGCAAACTTCCTCGGCCAGCTGTTGCAGCGCTTGGCGGATGACCGTTGTCATTTCCTTTTCGCCGCCGGGGTTCATCATCACGTAGGACACGCGGCTCATCAAATCTTCGCCAAAACGGATTTGCGGATTCATGAGGCCAGCGGAGGATTTCACTTCGCCTGTGGAAAGATTGGTCAGGTGGGCTGCAATCGTGGTGCTGCCGACGTCCACCGCGAGACCAAAAGCCTGATCATGAAAGCCCGGCCAGATGGCAGCAAGACGGTTACCTCCGCCTGCCGCGCGCGAATAAATTGCACAGGTGATTTTCCATTCACCTTTGTGCAAAGTTTTTTGCAAAGCGGCGATGATGGGCAAATCGCAAGTGACGTTCTCAACGCCCCATTGTTCTCTGAGTGCAATATAAACCCGCTCCAAATCGGAGGAGGGCTTGTGCATATCCGGCTCTTCAACTTCGATGAAGCAAAGCTGTGTTGCGGGATCGAGTTCTATAGCGCGGGTGTCGGCTTCTTTGCGCACCACTTGTTTATGCACTTGCGATTCCGGCGGCACGTCAATGACCAGATCACCAAGGATTTGCGTTTGGCAGGAAAGGCGGCGGCCTGAAGCAAGCCCGCGCAGTTTATCATAACGAATTTCAACTTGGTTGATTCCCGTCACATGATCCGCCGTCGACGTGATGCCGTGTTTGGCAAACTCACCTTCACCCACATTAATCTGACACCGCCCACAGATGGCCCGGCCACCGCATACGGAGTCAATGTCCACGCCGAGTGCGCGCGCTGCCGTGAGCACAGGTGTGCCAACCGCAAAGCGCCCACGCTTGCCGGATGGAGTGAAAACGATGAGGGGATTTTGCTCACTCATTTAACGACGGCGGCGCTCCTCGCGGGCTTTACGGCGTGCTTCAATATCTTCATTTGATGATTGAAGACCAGCCGCCTGCGCAGCAGCCGATGGGCCAGATGTCATTTCACGGAACTTGTTAGTCCAGAATTTGCAATGTGCGTCTGTCCCGTTCAAAACATTCGCACCATAAATCGCGTGCATATCTTCATCGTGCAGTGGGTTCATGATGGCTGAGGTCATGCCGTGCGATGCAGCCATGGCCAGAAAATAGCCAGTGAGTGCGCGCCGGTTAGGCATGCCAAAAGCAATGTTCGATGCGCCGCATGTGGTGTTAACCTTCAACTCTTCACGCAAGCGACGCACGAGGCGAAACACTTGTTGGCCCGCTGTGCCCATGGCACCAATCGGCATGACCAACGGATCAACCACAATGTCCCATGGCTTAATGCCAAAATCAGCAGCGCGGTTTACAATTTTGCGCGCCACTTCGAAACGCACATCTGGGTCTTCGCTGATGCCAGACTCATCGTTGGAGATGGCCACGACCGGAACATTATATTTCGCCACGAGTGGCAAAATCGCTTCGAGTTTTTCTTCTTCACCTGTGACCGAATTAACCAGAGGACGACCGACAGCGGTTTCAAGGCCTGCCTTCAAAGCAGACGTCACCGAGCTATCAATGCACAGCGGAATGTCCGTCATCGACTGAACAATTTCCAAAACTTGGCGCATCAAAGGCGGCTCGGTTTCATTGGGGTTCACAGCGGTTACACCAGCATTTACATCCAGAATATGCGCACCAGCAGCAACCTGCGCCAACACATCCTTGATCACCGTGCTAAAATCGCCAGCTTGCATTTCAGCCGCCAGCTTCTTGCGGCCAGTTGGGTTAATGCGCTCGCCAATAACAGTGAAAGGCTTATCAAAACCGATGATATGTTCGCGGGTGGCAGAAGCTACGAGAGTATGCGTCATGAGAGTGTGCGGCCTCCATTGCCGATCATTTGTTTTATGAGTTCAGGGCTATAATGCGATTCGAGATCGGCTTTGGCTTTTTCCACTTGCACCGCCATATCATCGCCCACCGCCACAGGCTCGGAACGCCGCCAATCAGCCAAATAAGAATCCGTGTCAGTCGCCCCGCTGCGCATGGCTGCCATATCAATGGCCTCCATAAAACGATTGTCCAACATGCGCTTCTCCTCTTTGCGCCCTATTTTAACGGACACGGCGGAAGGAATATCGCGCCAAAACGTGATGATCAGATTTGCCATGAGTTCAATATGCCCTGTTCCGAAAGCGGCAGATAGCGCGAAAACGACAGGGGGTAAAGGCAGATCGTCGAATTAGCGCGTCATCGGAACGGCAAGCTGGCCACCCTTCACTTCAACGCCTTTCCAAAACGCGACATAACCCTTAATCGGTGCGGCGGCTGCTTTTGGGTCGCGGTAGATCCACGCGGCGCTGGCATTGGTTTTGCCGTCGATCACGACATCCATATAATTCGCTGTGCCCTTCCAAGGACACATGCTGCTATTTTCATTTTGCTTAAAGAATTTCATGTCCAAGGCATCGGGTGGGAAATAAGCATTTCCTTCAACTGCAATGCAATTATCGCTGGCGGCAATGATTTGGCCGTTCCAGCTGGCTGTGATTTTAGGCATATGAACCTCCAAAATATTATTGATCGAACTGTTTTTAGCACACGACAACCCACAAAAGCGTGATCCATTTTGTTGTGATTGTGAGTGTGGATTGTTGCTTCGTGATCTAAGATACGGTCAAATCAATCTAGGAGTTCACCATGCCAACACGTCGCAATATAATCACTTTGGCCGCAGTCGCCGCAATCATGCCAGTCAAATTATTGCAAGCTGCCATGACCGAATTTACCATGGAAGCTTTCAAGGCCGCGCAAAAAGCTGGCAAACCAATTTTGGTTGATGTGTGGGCCTCTTGGTGCCCCACTTGCAAAGCCCAAGGGCCAATTTTGAAGAGCCTGCTGGCTAATCCAAAGAACAAAGATATGGTGATGTTGCGTGTGAACTTTGATACGCAACTTGATGTGTTGAAAGCGTTTAATGTGCAATCGCAGAGCACATTGATAGTGTTTAAGGGTGCAAAGGAAACTGGCCGCTCTGTGGGTGACACCGACGCGGGCTCAATTGGCGCTTTGCTGGCCACAGCAATGTAGGTACCCAACATGTATCTAAATCTCGTCTTCGCTTTTGTGGCAGGAAGCTTGTCAATATTGTCGCCATGCGTACTGCCGCTATTGCCAGTGGTTTTGGGCACGGCGGCATCCAAAGGGCGCTTTGGCCCGCTGCTGATGGCGGCTGGATTGGTGTTATCTTTCGTCACGGTTGGCATGTTTATCAGCTTGGTCGGGTTTTCAATCGGGCTCGATGGAAAATTCTTTCGCGCAGTTTCTGCGGTGATGTTGATCGCCATCGGTTTGCTTCTGGCCGTTTCTTTTCTTCAGCGCCAATTTGCAATGGCAATTGGACCGGTGGCCACTTGGGCCCAAAAACGATTTGGCAGTGGCGAAGCTGGTGGCCAATTTGGCATCGGAATTCTATTAGGAGCTGTTTGGAGTCCATGCGTTGGCCCAACACTTGGCGCTGCTTCGCTTCTGGCCGCCCAAGGACAAAATCTTGGACAGGTAGTCATCACCATGCTGTGTTTTGGCCTCGGCGTGGCCGTGCCGCTGGTTCTCATTGGTATGATGTCACGTGATTTCCTGATGCGCTGGCGCGGACGCATGGTTGCATCAAGTGCAACGGTCAAATCCACTTTGGGCATATTGTTTGTGATCACAGGGGTGATGATCATTTCTGGACAAGATAAATTTTTGGAAGCCGCATTGGTTGAGGCATCACCAGATTGGTTAACTTCGCTAACGACACGTTTTTAGGAAATCACTTTGCTCGACTTCAGTTCGGTTATGACGTTCTTATCCAAACGCAACAAACCACTCAATACAGCTTT